>CALFXN010000457.1 GCA_937957815.1 uncultured Synergistales bacterium | reverse complement strand
AACCGCTCGGGAAGGCGGCGCGGGGACTCGCGCGAGCCGCGCTGAAGACGCTTCTCGACGCGGACCTGCGGCGCCGGATGTACGAGGAACTCGAGTGTCAGAAAAGCGTCCAGCCCTGACGCGCGCTCTGGGAAGAGCAGGGAAAAGGGGGTGAGTGCGGCCGGGAAAACGGGAGGCGGACCGGACTGTCGGAACGGATGAACTGACTGTATCTCTCAAGAGGAGGCGCAATGATGAAAAGAACAATGATTTTCGCTCTTGTCACGCTGCTGTGCCTGTGTGCGGGCGCCGCTTTCGCGCAGGCGCCGTTCCATATCGGCGTCGCGACGCCGACGGTTTCGCAGGCGGAGGACAACTACCGCGGCGGAGAGGCGCTGCTGAAAAAGTACGGAGACGTCGCGAACGGCGGCATGGTGCGCCACGTCACGACGCCCGACAACTCCAACGCCGAGATGGAGACGACGATCTCCCAGATCGTCAGCCTGGCCGACGATCCGGATATGAAAGTCATCGTCGTCGACGAGGCCGTCCCGGGGACGACCGAGGCCTTCCGGCGCATCAGGGAGAAACGCCCCGACATCATCCTTCTGGCCGGAAACCCGCACGAGGACCCGAACATGATCGCGCCGGTCTCTTCCCTGTGCGTCATGCCCGACCACATCAGCCGCGGCTATACGATCATCAAGGGCGCGCAGCTGATGGGAGCCGACACGTTCGTGCACATCTCCTTTCCGCGTCATCTGAGCATCGAACTCCTTTCGCGGCGAATGCACATCATGCAGGAAGTCTGCAAGGATCTTGGGCTCAAGTTCGAGCAAGAGACGGCGCCGGACCCCACATCCGACGTCGGCGTCTCCGGGGCGCAGCAGTACGTTCTGGAAAAGACTCCGGCGTGGATCCAGAAATACGGAAAGAACACGTGCTTCTTCACGACGAACCAGACGCACATCGGGCCGCTGCTCCGGCAGCTCGCGAAAAACGGCGGATACTTCCTCGAAGCCGACAGTCCGTCGCCGCTGAAGGGCTACCCGGGCGCGTTCAAACTGGACCTCGAGAAGGAAAAGGGGAACTGGCAGGCGATCATGGCGAAGATCGAAAAGGCGATCGTCGACGCCGGGGCGGGCGGCAGGATGGGAACCTGGGCATACTCGACCGCGTACTCGACAGTCGCTGGACTCGGCGAGTTCGGGAAGCTCGTCGTCGAGGGCAAGGCCCAGATCGGCGACATGAAGGCGCTCGTTACGGCCCTCGAAACGGCAACCCCCGGCGCGAAGTGGAAGTCCATCTACTACACGGACAAGAGCACGGGCGTAAAGATGAAGAACTACCTGCTCATCATGCAGGATACGTACGTCTTCGGCAAGGGGCCGCTGCACCTGACCGACCTCGAGGTTCCGGCAAAGTACTACAAGATCAAATAGCGTCGCGTTCCAGGAAGACGAACGTTCGAAGGCCGGGCAAACCGAAGGGTGCGCCCGGCCTTCGTCGTATCCGGATTGACAGGGGACGGCTTTCGGCGATAATACATCTGAGTCCATCAGCAGAACCAATGTTCTGTATACCGGAACCCGATCGACGGCGGCGGACGTCCGGATTTCATCGACGAAACGGAAAGGCGGGATGACTCCATGAAACGGTATGTGACCTTCGGCGAACTCATGCTCCGACTGACCCCCCCGGACCACGAGGTGCTCTTCCAGACGAACAGTCTCGTGGCGACGTTCGGCGGGGCGGAGGCCAACGTGGCGGTGTCGCTCGCGAACTACGGCGAGAACGCGGCTTTCGTGACGGCCATTCCCGCAAACGCCGTCGGCAACGCGGCGATCCGCGAGCTTCGTTCCTTCGGCGTGGACACGGGGGCAATCCTCCGCGCGGGCGAGCGGCTCGGAATCTATTTCACCGAGACGGGTTCGTGCATGAGGGCGTCGTCGGTGCTCTACGACCGCGCCGGATCGTCGATCGCGGCCGTGAAGCCCGGTGATTTCGACTGGGACGCGATCCTCGACGGCGCGCACTGGTTCCACACGACGGGCATCACCCCGGCGCTCTCGGCGGGCGCGGCCGCCGTCGCGCTCGAAGCCGTCGCCGCGTGCAAAAGAAAGGGCGTCATGGTTTCGTGCGATCTGAACTACCGCAAGAAGCTCTGGAAGTGGGGAAAGAAGCCGATCGAGGTCATGCCCGACCTCGTCGGGTCGTGCGACCTCGTGATCGCGAACGAGGAGGACTGCCAGAAGTGCCTCGGAATCGAGGCCGACGTGGACGTCACGAAGGGATCGCTCGACATCGACGTCTACCGCATCCTCGCGAAGAAAGTTCTCGACCGCTTCCCGAACCTCAAATTCCTCGCCGTCAGCCTCCGGGAGAGCGCGAGCGCCGACGTCAACGGCTGGTCGGCCGTCCTCGCGTCGCGCGACGCGTTCCTGACGAGCAAAAGGTACGAGATCCGCGATATCGTCGACCGGATCGGCGGCGGAGACTCGTTCGGCTCGGGCCTGATCTGGGGGCTGAACACCCTCGATGGGAACCAGGAGGCGCTCGAGTTCGCCGTCGCGGCTTCGGCGCTCAAGCACACGATCCACGGGGATTTCAACCGCGTCTCGAAGGAAGACGTCCTCACGCTCATGGGCGGCGACGCGAGCGGCCGCGTCAGGCGCTAGCGAAAAAGAGCCTCTTCGGCGAAGAAAAGCGAAGCGATCCCGGACGGAGAAAACGTCCGGAATCGCTTGTTTCGAATCCGGCGCGCGTCATCGACACGCAGGATGACCCGGTCCGAAATCGGGAACGCGCATATACGCCCCCTGCATGGCCGAGGTGGCCGTCGCCGCATAGAGCGCCAGGATCCCGGCGTGTCTTCGGGAGAACGTCCGCGGAAGGTTTCTGCGCTCCCGCAGGACGGTCTCGATTTCGCGGGCGTCGCAGGGACGTCCGCGAATTCCCACGATGGCGAGCGAACGATTGGGAATATCGATCTCTATCAGATCCCCTTCTTCGACAAGGGCGATGGGGCCGCCCACGGCCGCTTCGGGCGACACGTGCCCTATCGCCGGTCCGCGGGTCGCTCCGGAAAAACGGCCATCCGTAACCAGCGCGACCGTCGAAGCGAGTTCGGGATCGGAAGCGATGGCCTCGGTCGTATAGAACATTTCGGGCATGCCGGAGCCTCGCGGCCCTTCGTGGCGGATGAAAACGACGTCCCCCGGCCGGATCCGTTTCGAGATGACGGCTTCGTACGCTTCTTCTTCGCTGTCGAACGGTCGCGCCGGGCCCACCATCCTCCGCCGAGACTCCGGAATCGCGGAGTGTTTGACCACCGCCCCCTCCGGCGCGAGGTTCCCCGTAAGGATGGATATGGCCCCGGCGGAAGAAAGCGGAAAATCGGCCGGACGCAGAATATCCGGGACGACATGCCCGAGTTCGCGAAGGAGTCGGGCATGTTCCTCGAAATACCCCCGTTCTTCAAGAATCCGAAGATTCTCTCCGACGGTCTTTCCCGTGACCGTCAGCGCGTCGAGATGGAGCAGGCCTTTCAGTTGCCGCATGATCTCCGGCACGCCGCCGGCAAGCCAGAAGTATTCGCTTGGGTATTCGCCGCTGGGTTTGATGTCCGCGAGCCAGGGAACGCGGCGGTGCACCGCGTCGAAAAGAGAGGCGTCGAAGGGGACATCCGCCTCGTGCGCGATGGCGGACAGATGCATGACGGCGTTGGTCGAACCGGCGACCGCCGCGTGAACCGTCACGGCGTTTTCGAAAGCCTCGCGCGTCAGAATGCGGCGCGCCGATATTCCGTGCTGCAGCAGGTTCATCAGCGCGTCGGCGGCGTTCGCGACGCTCGTCCGCAGTTCCGGCCTGTTCACCGGAATCAGGGCCGCTCCGGGAAGGGCGAGCCCCAGGGTCTCCCCCATGATCTGCATGGTGGACGCCGTCCCCATGAACTGGCAGGCGCCGCACGACGGACAGGCATGGCGTTTGTAGTACTCGAAGCGCCGGCTGTCGATTTCTCCCCGTCTCCATTGCGCCAGATACGTCCCGATCATTTCGAGCGTCAGGCCATCCGGCCCCGCGATCATCGCGCCTCCGGGAACGAAAATGGATGGGAGATCCAGACGCGCCAGGGCCATCATATGCGCGGGGATGGCCTTGTCGCAGGTCGAAATGCAGATGACGCCGTCGAAAGGAGTCGCGCGCGCCTGGATTTCGATCATGTTGCAGATCATATCGCGGGACGGCAGCGAATAGTTCAACCCGTCGTGCCCCTGCGCGATACCGTCGCACATGTCCGTGACGGTATACGCGGCACCCCGCGCGTTCAGCGCGGCCAGCCGTTCCCTGACGGCGTCCGCGAATTCGCCGAGATGGACGCTGCCGGGATGACTTTCGCCGCTGGTGCTCTGCACCATGATCTGCGGCATGTCCAATTCGGCGGGCGCCCACCCCGCCCCAAGTTTGAGGGAATCCATCTCGGCGGCCCTGCTCCGCATGGTCTGACTCTTCAGTGACTTCACCTGTTCCCTGTCCACACACGATCGCCTCGCAATTTCGTCGGAAGATCAGGGACGGCACGACATTCCGTCATATCATGATCTTCCTGACGTAATGGTATGTTTCGTCGATATGCGCCCGCATGATCGCCTCCGCCTTTCGCGGAAGATGCTCTTCCAGCGCCTCGATCAGCTGATAGTGGTAGCGCGGTCCCATGGGACGCATCTCCGGCACGGAAGCGGTGAGGATGTGCTGTTTCATCAGGGAAGGCACCGCGATGCGCATCGACTCCAGAAGGAGTCCGTTGCGCGACGCCTCGGCGATCAGAATGTGGAATCGCAGATCCGCCTCGGCGAAAACATCGGACCCCTGAAGAGGATTGTCCCTGATCTTGTCGGTAAGACGCCGCAACTCCCCGATCTCCTCTTTCGTGGCGTGCAGGCTCGCCAGGGCCGCAATCGCAGGCTCTATCGCGAAACGGTAATCCATGATTTCCAGAAGCTCCTCCCTCGTGATCGGCTCGGGAATAAGCGAGCGCAAGAGCGCCGGCTCGGGACTCGGAGGAAACTTCACGAACGTTCCCCTGCCGGGAGTGCTGCAGATCAATCCCTGGGCTTTCAGACGGTTCAACGCCTCGCGGACCGTGGAACGCCCCACGTTGAAACGGGAGCTGAGTTCCGCCTCAGTGAGGATCTGTTCCCCTGGCTTCCAGTGTCCGCTCTCGATAAGCTCCTCGAGCTTCTCGAAGATAATGTCCTTGCGGTGCTTCTTGGGGAAGGGAACGAACTCGTCCGACCTCATCGGGCAACACTCCTCCTCTTGCGTTTTGTTTTGTATTATATCATACAAATAAAGAATCTGGTCGAACTCTCCCCTCCGTATGATACACCATGTCGCTTGAGCGTACATGCCGAAAACCCGAGTTGCAACCACGAAGCCACAGCCTCGCCTTGACAATAAATATCTTGTTTGATACATTCTTTTCAAACATTTGGGGGATCCCCCGAATAGGAGGAGGAACTACATGTTCAAACGGTGGAATAGGGTTTTGGCTGTAACCTCTCTGTTGTCGCTTTGTCTGGCGGGCTCCGCAATGGGGGCGGCGAAGGTGGGCTTCCTCACGGGGACGACCTCCCAGGCCGAAGAGGAGTATCGCGTCGCCGAGGAAATGGTCCGGCAGCACGGCAAGGAACGCGTCATCCACCTGACATATCCCGACAAATTCATGGATGAGCAGGAGACGACCATTCAGCAGATCCTCAGCATGGCGACCGACCCTGACGTCAAGGCGATCTTCATCAACCAGGCCGTGCCCGGATGCGTCGCCGGAATCCAGAAGGCGAAAGAATTCCGCCCGGATATCTTCTTCGTCAGCAACAACACGCACGAGGATCCGCATCTGATGGCCTCCGTCAACAACATCGTCCTGGACGCGGATCACCCCGTTCGCGGAGAAGTGGCCATTCCGATCGCCGCGAAAATGGGCGCGAAGACGTTCATTCACTATTCCTTCCCTCGCCATATGTCCCGTCCGCTGAATGTGGACCGCGTCGGGCGCATTCAGAGAGCCTGCGAAAAAAACGGCATGAAGTTCGTATCGGTGAACGCCCCCGATCCGACCGGCGACGCTGGTGTCGCCGGGACGCAACAGTTCATCATCGAAGACGTGGCGCGCCAGATCGAAAAGCACGGCAAGGATACCGTCTTCTTCGGAACAAACAACTCGATGATGGAGCCCATGATTCGTTCCGCCGTGGAGCAGGGCGCGATGATCGTCGATCTTTGCGATCCGAGTCCCTACCTGGGATACCCCGGCGCGTTGGGCATCGCCATTCCCGCCGATAAACGCGGAGATGTCGCCTATATTCTCGACGCGATCCAGAAGAAAATCAACGAGGCGGGCGTGAGCGGACGTTTCGCGTGCCCCGCGATTCCCTACACGCTTGGAGTTTCGCGGGCCGCCATGGAGTATTGTTTCGACGTAGCCGACGGCAAGGTGAAAGGGTACGATCGCGCAAAGATGGAGGCGTTGATCAGAAAGCACCTGGGCGAAAAGACGGAGATCCGCGCCTACGACGAAAAGACGCCGAATCTGTTGCTCTGCGCGGGAGAGTTTCGCGTTTTCGATAAAAAGTAGCCTCGTGTTCTCACGTCCGGAGACAACGTCGTCCTGAAAGGCTCTCGATGCGGCAATACCTGCGAATAAGGGGGCGAATGCCCCCTTATTCGATTGAGGCGGTGTGAGCGATGATACTCGAAATGCGCAACATATCCAAGGACTATGCCGGCAACAGGGTTCTGAAAGGCGTGAACCTGGCGGTGGAGGAAGGGGAAATCCATTCGCTGATCGGCGAGAACGGCGCGGGGAAATCCACGCTCATGAACGTCCTGTTCGGCATGCCGGTCATCCGCAATACGGGAGGATTCACCGGCGAGATTCTCTTCGACGGCAGAAACGTCGATATCTCGAGTCCCAAAGAAGCCATGAAGCTTGGAATCGGAATGGTGCATCAGGAATTCGTCCTGCTCCCCGGCTTCAGCGTTCTGGAAAATGTCAAACTCAACCGGGAGAAAACGAAACCAAATTTCCTCAGCCGCGTTTTCGGCAAAAAAATGGAGACGCTGGATTATCCGGCGATGCGCAGGGATGTCCGTGCAGCGCTGGATTCCCTGGAAGTTTCCATTGACGAAATGATGCCGGTTCGCGGTCTTCCCGTGGGGTACATGCAGTTCGTGGAGATAGCGCGCGAGCTGGACAAGTCCAAAATCAGGCTGCTGGTTCTGGACGAGCCGACCGCCGTGCTCACGGAGTCGGAGGCGGATACGTTGCTCGGCGCGATGCGTCGCCTGCGGGAAAAGGGAATTTCCATTCTTTTCATATCCCATCGCCTGACCGAGGTCGTAGCGGTTTCCGATCACGTCACGATCATGCGGGACGGGGAACTTGTCGATCGGTTGAGCGGCGGAGAAGCCGACGTCGAGCGACTGGCGGAGCTCATGGTCGGCCGCAGGGTCACGGAATCGGTTCGGGAGCGCTCCGTCCCGGAGACGGGCGCCGCGATTCTGAGCGTCAGGAATCTCAGGGTGCACATGCCGGGCGAAGAAGTCAGGGATGTTTCCCTGGAAGTCCGCCGGGGAGAAATCCTCGGCTTCGCCGGTTTGGCCGGACAGGGCAAGGTGGGTATCGCCAACGGCATCATGGGGCTCTATCCCGCCGAAGGCGACGTGACGAAGGACGGTCGCGCCGTCCCCCTGAACAATCCGCGGGAAGCGATGAACGCGAAGATGGCTCTCGTCTCCGAAGACCGCAGGGGCGTCGGGCTGCTGCTCGACCAGTCGATCGAGCTGAACATCGCGATCCGTGCGATGCAGACGCAGGGGAAGTTCCTGAAAAAGATCGCGGGACTGAACCGGATCGACGCCGCCGCGATGCGCGCGCACGCCGCGAGAATGATGCGGGATCTGGATATCCGCGCCGGCGGCGAAGGCCAGCACACGCGACGCCTGTCCGGAGGCAACCAGCAGAAGGTCTGTATCGCCGCGGCGCTGACGCTTTCGCCGGATCTTCTGTTCGTCTCCGAACCGACGCGGGGCATCGATATCGGGGCCAAGAAGATCGTTCTGGACCTGCTGTGCGATTTGAACCGGACGCACGGCGTCACGATCGTCATCACGTCGTCGGAGCTCGCGGAGCTGCGCGCCGTCTGCGACCGAATCGCCGTGATCTATGAAGGACGTCTGGCGGGAATCGTCCCCTGGAACGCTTCGAATCGCGAGCTCGGGCTTCTGATGGCCGGCGCGGCGAAAGACGGCCGCGCGAGCGAAAGAGGTGCGGCGTGATGCGGGACGGAATGGTGTCCCGGGGACTGCGCAATTTCGGGATGGCGAGAAGCGTTATCGTCGTGTTTCTGGTCTATCTGCTGGCGCACGCGTTCTATCTGGGGCTTCCGATGGGGCAGCTGTTCTCGAGCATGCTTGTCCGCTTCGGAATGAACGGAATCCTGGCGCTGGCGATGATCCCGACGATTCAGGCCGGAATGGGACCGAACTTCGCCCTGCCTCTGGGGATCATATGCGGACTGGTGGGCGGAACCGCGGTTATCGAGCTGAACCTGCGCGGCGCGACGGCCTTTGCGGCGGCGATCGTCGTCGCGGTCGTTCTTGGGGCCGCGACCGGATGGCTCTACGCGCTGCTTTTGAACAGGGTCAAGGGGCAGGAGATGACGGTCGGAACGTACTTTGGTTTTTCGATCGTCTCCCTGATGTGCATCTTCTGGACCCTGGCGCCCTTTCACAATAAGGAAATGATTTGGCCGTACGGCGGAACGGGCCTTCGCAATACCATCACGCTGAAGGGGTGGTTCGACAGAATTCTGGACAACCTCTGGTCCTTCCGGGTGATGGGCGTCGATATCCCGACCGGGACGCTTCTATTTTTCGCGCTGTTCTGTCTGCTGATGTGGATGTTTCTGCGTTCGAAAACCGGCGTCGCGATGACTGCGGTGGGAAACAATCCCCGTTTCGCGCGATCCATGGGGCTCGACGTCGACAGATACCGTCTTATCGCCTCGGTTGTCTCCAATGCGCTCGCGGCGGTCGGGATGCTCGTGTACGCCCAGAGTTTCGGGTTTCTCCAACTCTACCAGGCTCCGCTCTTCATGGCGTTTTTCGCCGTCGCCTCCGTCCTTATCGGCGGAGCCAGCATGAAGCGAATCACGCTGTCGCATGTATTGATCGGGAATTTCCTGTTCCAGTCCGTCCTCGTGGTTTCGATGCCGGTGGCGAATGTCGTCTTCAGCGACAATATGTCCGAGATCCTGCGCATCATCATCAGCAACGGCATCATCCTCTACGCCCTGACGAGAAAGGAGGCGGACGCGGCATGAACTTCGTCCGGAAAAACTCGGTCCCCCTCTTTTTCGTCGCGCTCTGCGGCACCGGAGCCTATTATTCGGGACTGGGGGCCTCGTTTCTGCTGAACGAGATCATCACCCGCCTTGCGCGCAATTCGTTCCTCGTCATATCCCTGATCATTCCAGTCCTTGCCGGAATGGGGCTCAATTTCGGCATCGTCCTCGGCGCCATGGCGGCACAGCTGGCCTATATCCTCGTCGTGAATCTGGAATTCCGGGGATTCGTCGGCGTTCTCTCGACCTGCGTTCTCTCGATTCCCCTTTCCGTTCTCTTCGGCTGGCTGACGGGAATTCTGTTCAACAAAGCCAAGGGAAAGGAGATGATAACAGGCATCATTCTCGGTTTTTTCGCCAACGGGCTGTATCAGCTGGTCTGCCTGACGTTCGTGGGATGGATCATTCCCGTGCGCCTGGCAAGCATGCTGCTTCCGGACAAAAGCGGCGCGGGGCCGGGAATCGGACTCGTCAATACGATCGATCTCCGCAGCGTGCAGTACAGCATCGATAACCTCTGGAAGATCCGGATCACCATGCCGGACATCCGGAACTTCTGCGCGTGGATGGGTTGGGACGTGACGATTCCCCCCAGCATCCCGATCACGATTCCGGTCGGGACGTTTCTCATCATCGGGCTTCTGTGCGCGGGAATGTACTTTCTGTTCCGGACCAAGCTGGGACAGGACTTCCGCGCCGTGGGGCAGGACCGCACCATCGCGGAAGTGTCCGGCATCGCCGTCGACCGGGTGCGCGTTGCGGCGATCGTCTTCTCGACGGTGCTCGCGGGTCTGGGGCAGATCGTTTTCCTGCAGAACATGGGCAACCTTCAGACATACGGCAGCCACGTCCAGGTCGGCACCTTCGCGGTCGCTTCGCTTCTGATCGGCGGGGCGTCCGTGGCGCGGGCCACCGTCGGCCAGGCGCTGCTGGGAACGCTGCTCTTCCACACGTTGTTCGTCGTTTCGCCCCAGGCGGGCAAAAATCTGATGGGCAACGTCCAGGTCGGGGAATTTTTCAGAGTGTTCATATCGTATGCCGTCTTCTGCGTGGCGCTGGCGCTCCACGCATGGCGCCGCATCAGGGACCGGAACGCCGGCGACGAATGAAGGAAGGCGGTTACGACGATGCTCGAAAAAATCAGGGAATGCGCCCGGGGTGTGCAGCCTGAACTCGTGCGCCTGCGCCGCGATTTCCATATGCACCCGGAATTGGCCTGGCGGGAGTTCCGTACAACGCAGATTCTTGCCGAACTGGTCGAACCGCTCGGGTTCGATATCATACAACGTGGCATCCATGGGACGCGTTCGGGGCTTATCGCCGAGCTGCAGGGCGGTGCGGGGAGCGGCAAGACCTTTGCTTTGCGTGCGGATATCGACGCCTTCTCGCTGACTGAGGACACGGGAGCCGAGTACGCGTCGCGGACCGACGGCGTCAGCCATGCCTGCGGACACGACGCTCATGCGACGATGTTGCTGGGAGCGGCGAAGGTTTTGTCCCGCTTTCGCGATTCACTGCGCGGGCGCGTCCGCCTTTTGTTCCAGCCGGCGGAGGAAGGCGGTTCTCCATCCGGCGCTGTCGGCATGATCGGAGACGGCGCCCTGAACGGGGTGGACGCCATTTTCGGGATGCACATTCAAGCGACGCTTCCGTCGGGCGTTTTTTCCTACGGTTTCGGCCCCCGCATGACGGCGAGCGGCAAATGGAGTGTCGTCATCAGAGGCAAGGGAAGCCACGGCGCCTTTCCGGAGTGGTCGAGGGATCCGATCGTCGCAGCATCGAACTTCGTGATGAACCTCCAGACCATCGTGAGCCGGGAAAAACGCCCGCTTGATGCCGCGGTCGTCAGCGTCGGCGTCTTCAAACCGTCCTCGGAGACATTCAACGTGATCCCCGACCGCGTAGAATTGCAGGGGACGACGCGAGCCTACCGCGATGAGGTCCAGAACATGCTCCGCGATGGAATCCGCCGCGTCGCGGACCATTGTGCGGCAACGCATCGCTGCGAGGCGGCGTTCTCGTTCGAAGCCGGGCTCCCGGCCCTTCACAACGACAGCGCCGTCGCCGCGCTTGCTCGCGATACGGCGGGCTCGCTTTTGGGACGAGAGGCGCTTCTTGAAGAAGACCCCCAGATGGGGTCGGAAGATTTCAGCTGCTACCTTCAGAAGATACCCGGAGCGTACTGCTTTCTGGGGTGCGGAGGCGCCGGGAAGGCCGGCTCGTACGCGCACCATTCTCCGAAGTTCGATATCGACGAGTCCGTGCTCTGGATGGGAGCGGCGCTCCACGCCTCCATCGCCTTCGAATACCTGAAGTGACTTTTGCTTATGCCTTGATTTGATGAAGAGAATGGGAAGACAAAGCGATCGCCCGTCTCCCCATTCTCTTCTGCGTACGCCCGATTCCGCGAAAAACGGCGAAAGCCCTATCGCTTCACGAGGTGGACGGCGAACCCGCCGATTTCGAGGTCGAGATAGACGGCCTTGAGAACTCCCGTCTTCTCGTCGCGCTTCGCCGTATCGGGCAGGAGCGTCACGCCCTTGCGGGAGAGGAACGCGGCGGCGCGGTCGACGTCGGTCGTTCCGATCGCGATGTGCCCCTTCTCGCCGAGGTAGGGCCGCTTCATGAGTTCGATGAACTTTCCGGCGAAGACGGAGCTGTTGCCCTCCTTCGCGGCGAAGCCGAACAACTTCTCGAACCGTGCCGCGCCCTCGTTCGCGCGCTCCGCCGACGTCTCGTTGACGCCGACGTGCGCGAGCGCGAACCCGAGCATCAGCGCGACCGCTTCGCGGCACAGACGCGAGATCTCGGCGAACTTCCCGTCGCGGATCAGGTCCGCCTTGACCATCCAGCTCCCGCCGACCGCGTGGACTTTCGGGTACGCCACGTATGCCGCGAGGTTCGTCATATCGACGCCGCCCGTGGGGATGAAGCGGACGTCGCCGTACGGGCCGCCGAGGGACTTGAGCATCGGAAGGCCGCCGGACGCCTCGGCGGGAAAGAACTTGAGGACCGTCAGGCCGCGTTCGAGGCCGCTTTCGACCTGCGACGGCGAGTTGACGCCGGGGACGATCGGGTAGTCGCGCGCGACGCAGTGGTCGACGACGGTCGGGTTGAATCCGGGCGTCACGAGGAACGAAGCCCCCGCGGCCACGGCGCGGTCCGCCTGTTCCGGCGACAGGATCGTTCCCGCGCCGATCAGCAGGTCGGGAAGCTCCCGGTGCAGCGCCCTGATGGCGTCTTCGGCCGCAGCCGTCCGGAACGTGATCTCGGCGACGGGAAGATCGCCGTCGACGAGCGCCCGCCCGAGGGCGGCCGCATCCTCCGCCCGGTCGATGGTCACGACCGGAACGATTCCGAAGGTTCCGATCCGTTCAAGAACGGGATTCATGGACATCTCTCCTTCAGTATGAAAGGATTCCATTCATACCGGTATCGTATCCGACCGTCATTCCAAAATCAAGAACGACGTTCCATGACTCGGGATAAAAGATCGCTTCGCGGGAGGGCTCCCGGAACGCATGGCATGTCGACAAAGGAGCGTTCCTTCCCGCGACACGTCACGGACGAAACGAAAAAGCGCCGTGCGGCGACAAGCCGTACGGCGCCCGAGTTCCCTTCCGGGGATCCTCCTCAGTTCTTCTCCGGCACGAGCCCCGTCTGCGGGACATCGTCGAGCGTGAACCGCGCGACGAGCCTC
>CALFXN010000456.1 GCA_937957815.1 uncultured Synergistales bacterium | reverse complement strand
CAGTATTCTCCCTCGACCCGAATGTCGACACCGTAGGAGCCTGTGTGGGAAATAACGGCGCCCGGATAAAATCCATCAGCAAGGAATTGTACGGAGAGAAAATCGACATCATCGTATGGAACAACGACCCGCTCCAGTTCATTCGAAATGCCATCTCTCCGGCGAAGATCGTCAAGATAGAACCGAATCTGGATCTCGAAAGGGCCGTAACCGTTTATGCAAGGCCGGATCAGCTCTCTCTCGCCATCGGCAAGGCCGGGCAGAACGTCCGTCTCGCCGCTCGCCTTACGGGGTGGAAGATCGACATCAATGCGCTGGAGGCTGAGAGAATGCCGACATTGCACGACCTTTTCCAGGATATCCTCTGATTCCGGTTGCGCCAGTTCGGGTGATTTATGGAAGACATGAAGAGACGCCGTCCGAGGACGTGCGTTGGATGCAGGAAAGAAAAGACTAAACGGGAAATGCTTCGGATCGTTCGCAGCGCCGCTAACGGGGACATCCTGGTTGATACGTCGGGGAAGGCCCCCGGACGCGGAGCGTATGTATGTATGGACCGGATTTGCATTCTGGAAGCGAAGAAGGCAAATGCGCTTTCCAAGGCGTTGCGCGTCCATGTTCCGGAGTCTTTCTACGCAGACCTGTTATCCTTTCTGGAGGGAAGGGAGAGATGAATTCGGCCGTTCTGTCCCTTTTGGGCCTTGCTCGACGGGCACATGTTCTTGTGATTGGAAAAGATGGTGTAAAATCATATCTGCTTTCGGGAAAGCGGGCTCTTGTCCCGTTTCCAGAAGACTGTGCGATGGAAGCCGGCGCCCTGGTCTCTGATTCATCCGAATACAGAGAGAGTGTTTTCCGAGTGCTGAATGGAATCGACCGCATCGCTCTGTCAACATCGATCGGAACTCGGAACACGCATGTCGTCGCTGTTCCTATGCACGGAGGATTCGCACGGAGCCTGATGCGTCTCCTGCCGGAAGGGGGAATTCAATTTGAGCAAGATACGAGTCTATGAACTGGCGAAGATGCTTGGAAAAACGAACAAGGAGTTAATGACAATACTGGTAGAATTGGGAGTCGACGTCAAGACGCATATGAGTTCCATCGATACCGATGTGGCCCAGATCATCGAAGATTCGCTTGGTACGCGGATACCTTCCCCCTTGCTGGAAAGCGTTCGTGATTCTGGAGAGGAGAAACCGATCGTCAGGCTCCCAGGGAAAGCGACTGTCCGGGATCTGTGCGAGTTGATGGGAATGACCCCGGAAGAAGGCGTCAAAACGCTTCTCGATTCGGGCATACTCGTATCGGCCGACGCGAAACTCGATCAGTCGATAGTTGACGTCTTCAAAAAGGCTCATGACGTTGAAATCGTCGTCTCCGAAGAATCCGCAGATGGCGAGGGTGACGAAGAACCCGTTTGCGTTCCGATAAAGAGGACCGTTTACCGCGGCGAACATCTGGTCCCACGTCCGCCGATCGTCACCGTCATGGGGCACGTCGATCATGGAAAAACGACGCTGCTGGACTGCATCAGAAATACGAATATCACGGCCCAGGAGGCCGGAGGAATTACGCAGCATATCGGTGCATCGACAGTCGTCCACGAAGGGCGGGACATCGTTTTCCTCGACACTCCGGGGCATGAGGCATTTACCGCTATGAGAGCTCGCGGCGCGCGCGCGACCGATATCGCCATTCTCGTTGTCGCCGCGGACGACGGCGTCATGCCGCAGACCCGCGAAGCGATCAACCACGCGAAGGCTGCCGGAGTTCCCATCATCGTCGCGGTGAACAAGATAGACAAACCGGACGCAAAGCCGGACCGCGTGAAGCAACAACTTTCAGACCTCGGTCTGATGCCGGAGGAGTGGGGCGGACAGACGGTGACGGTTGAAGTCTCTGCGAAGTCCGGACAGGGAGTTCCTCATCTTCTCGAGATGATTCTCCTTGTCGCCGAAATGGAAGAATTGAAGGCTGATCCGACAGTAACGGCGGAAGGCGTCGTCATTGAAGCGGAGCTCGACAAGGGGAAGGGGCCCGTTGCAACAGTCATCGTTCAACAGGGAACGCTCTGTCGCGGCGATGTTGTTATTTTCGACACATGCTGGGGAAAGATCCGTGCGATGATCGATTCAAAGGGGAAGGCGATCTGCAATGCAGGACCGAGTACTCCGGTAGAGATCCTGGGTCTGACCGGAGTCCCTCAGCCCGGTGAAATCTTCCGTCAGGTGGAATCGGAACGGGAGGCACGGGACATTCTCTCCCAAAAGGAACAGATCCGCAGAGACGGGGCAGTTTCATCCGCGCGAAAGATCACCCTCGAAGAGCTCTATTCGCAGCTTTCCAGCGACGAGAAACCGCATCTGAATCTTCTCGTCAAGTGTGACGTTCAGGGATCCGCCGAGGCGCTGTGCGACGCACTCGAAAAGATCGGCAACGAAGAGGTCGGAATAACTATTCTTCATAAGGGCGTTGGCCGTATAGCCGAATCCGATGTTATGCTGGCGTCTGCCTCCAAGGCGATCATCATCGGGTTCAATGTCCGGCCCGACGCGAACGCGAAAAAGATCGCGGACGACGAAGGAGTACAGATTCGTCTTTACGACATCATCTATGACGTCATCGATGACGTGAAGGCCGCGCTCGAGGGGCTCCTGACGCCGATCAAGCGGGAACACATTCTCGGGCAGGCTGAGATACGGGAGATCTTCAAAGTTCCAAAGGCCGGAAAGATTGCCGGATGTTACGTTACCGAGGGAATCGTTCGAAGAAACGCTTCTGTAAGGTTGATCCGGGGTGGCGTTGTCATCTGGAACGGAACACTGGCAAATCTTCGTCGTTTCAAAGATGAGGCACGGGAAGTTGCTGCAGGGTACGAGTGTGGTATCAATCTGGGCAGTTTTCAGGATATCCAGGAGAAGGACATCATCGAAGTTTTCGAGGTCGTGGAAGAGAAACGCCATCTCGACAGCTGATGGACCGGAGATCGGTCTTCTTTCCCGACGTTTTCGTAGGGATTCTTCTGTTATCTGTTGAGATTTCCTGGAGCAGGAGCGTCAAAGACCGACGAAGTGTCGTAAAGTCGATACTTGATCGTGTTCGCGCCCGATGGGATGTTTCCGCCATCGATCTCGGCCCTGACGGCATCTTGAATCGTGCTTTTCTCGGCTTTTCTTCAGTCGCCCCTTCGTCGTACATGGCCGTCGAACGTCTGGATGCGGTCCGCGGTTTTGTGGAGTCGATGCAGAATGCCGGTGAGTTCGACATTCTGGAATATAACCAAGAGGTGGAGCGATATGACCACTTTTCGCATACAGAGGATCAATAAGCAGATACAGAGAGATCTCTCGTCGTTCCTTGAGACGAAAGTCCGTAACGATTTCGCGAAGAATGCGATTATAACCGGTGTCGATTGTTCCCGGGATTTACGCTATGCGAAAGTGTACTTCACGACCATCGATCCGAAATCCCGGGATGACGTCCATAAGGCTTTGCGTGAAATCGCCGGACTTCTGCGGAGCTTTCTCGCCCACAGCCTCCCTTTGCGGTTGATTCCGGAACTTTCATTTTTCCCCGATACTTCGGAGGACTACGGACGCCATATCGATAGCCTTCTTGATACGGTGATTTCTCCTCATTCCGGTTCAGAAAACGTCGAAAACGACGACGAAGATGACGAAGAGCTCGACTTGAACGGGGACGAATCGGACGAGGACGGGGAAGATCTTGATGGCGATAAAGACTAATGGGGACGCCGTTTCCCACCTTCATCTGGGAAAGCGGTGGATACTTCTTTCTCACGTGAAACCGGATGGTGATACCATCGGTTCCGCTGCCGCACTCTTCAGCATCGGACGGAATATGGGGAAAGAATGCGTCTGGGGAGGACGCGATGCCTTTCCTGACGTTTACTCTTTCATCCCGCATTCCGACGCGTACCGCCGGATCGATTCTCTCGGAGAGTTTTCCCCTTCCTCGACCGATGTTGTCGTTTCACTTGATACGAGTACCGCAGACAGGAGCGTCGATGATCTTCTCAACGCTCCGTTTCTCCTGAATATCGATCATCACTACGATAACCCATGTTTCGGCGATGTGTACCACGTGGATCCTTCAGCATCTTCCACAGCGGAAGTTCTCTGGTTTCTCCTCAGCTCCGAAAGCGGGTTCGATATCACACGCGACGCCGCGCTCGCGTTATATGCGGGGATCGCGACGGACAGCGGATCGTTTTCCTTTTCATGCACCACGCCAAGGACGCATGTTGCCGTATCGCGGATACTCGAAAAGGGGATCATTCCATCGGATGTCCATCGCGCGCTCAGTGCCAACAGGACTCTTTCCGGCCTTCGTCTCTGGGGGATCGCTCTCTCGAGAATTTTCGTCAGAGAATCCACAGCAGTGACATGGCTTGTCGGCAGCGATTTTCGCGAATCGGGGGCCGACCGTTCGGAAACCGAGAATCTCGTGAATCAGCTTCTTCTTCTTCGGGGCATCGGTCTGGCCATACTTCTCATCGAAGAAGACTCCGGGGTACGGGCCAGCATTCGTTCTGAAGGAAGCGTCTCGGCAGCGGATATAGCGCATCGCTTCGGCGGCGGCGGTCACCCACAGGCTGCCGGATGTACGCTGCCGGGAACGCTTGAATCCGCCGAAAGGCTTCTTTTTTCCGTAATCGGAGACAATGGACGGCTTTCTGCTTCTCGATAAGGCTCGGGATGCGAGAAGCACATCCTGCGTGCAGCATCTCAGACATGTTCTCGGAAAACGGACAAAGGTAGGACACGCGGGAACACTCGATTCCTCTGCGGAAGGACTTCTGATCCTTCTGATCGGCAAAGCGACGTTATGGGCCGACATGGTTATGAACCTTCCGAAAACGTATTTTGTTTCGGCCCTTTTTGGGACATCCACCGATACGGATGACGCAAGCGGGAAAGAAATATCTTCAGGCGATGCTTCAGTTCTTTCCGAATCCCGGATCGATACGTTATGTTTGTCTTTTTTGGGCTGGAGGCTGCAGACCCCTCCCGACATTTCGGCAGTGAAGATCAACGGAATTGCCGCGCATAAACTCGCCCGTTCGGGTGAAATCCCGAAAACCAAACCCCGTCCCGTTTTCGTGAGGAATTTGTCACGCCGAACGCAGCTCGACGACGATGCTTGCGTCGACTTTACGATTGTCTGCAGCCGTGGGACATACGTCCGAAGCATTGTCAGGGATATGGGCAACGCTTTGGGGTGCGGAGGTCATGTCCACAGACTGCGCCGGATGTCAACCGGTTCCCTGCGAGTCGAGAGCGCCGTCGGCCAGGATGACTTTCTCTCCTTCTCGGAAAACGATGTCCGAGCGCGTCTTCTCCCTGTCGATGTCGTGCTCGACCACTATACGTGGTACGGCATGTCTGCCGAACAGTCGGAAGCCCTTCTTCACGGGAAGGGGATCGCGCTGTCTCGCATTACCCCTCTACGATACGGCGCCATTCCTTCACACAGCGGAATACTCGTTGTGCACGAAAACCATGTCGCGTTCTGCAAAACACGCCTTTTCGGTTCGACTCTCTTCGCGATACCACAAAGGAATATCCTGATTTCCGCAAGGGGAAACACATGATCGTCGCACTTGGAGCTTTCGACGGATTTCATCTGGGACATCAGAGTCTCTTTAAGGCGGCTTCCTCGCTCTCTTCTGTGAAAAGCGACACGTGGGGCGTGGTTACGTTTTCCCCGCATCCAGGACAGGTTTTATTTCCAGCCGCATCCCGTCTTATTTTCTCGGAAGAAGAAAAGCACGTTTTGGAATCGTATCTTGGGATACCGAAGGTTATTCGTATTTTATTTGACCTCTCATTAGCAACGGTTGGACACATTCCTTTTCTGGAACTTCTTTTTTCGATTCCATCTCTTTCGGGTATCGTTGTGGGAGATAATTTTCGTTTCGGTGCAGGGCGAACAGGGGATACGAACGCAATTCGGGCAGCCTGTGACCGTGCGAGACTTATCTTTCGTTCGCTTCCCCGCATAAAGATCGGGAATCGGGTCATCAGCAGCTCCGCAATAAGGCGACTTATTCAATGCGGCTATCTCGAAGAAGCCAGAGAGTGGCTCGGTCATCATTACTTTCTTTCCGGAAGAGTCGTCCATGGTAATGGGAGAGGAAGGGCACTCGGTTTTCCGACAGCGAATATAGCTGTCCCCATTTGGAAAATACTTCCACCGGAGGGCGTCTATGCAGCATTAGCCGTCATTCGCGGAGAGCGGAAGATCATGCGTTGCGCGCTGAGCATCGGCGAAAATCCCACATTCGGCGATGTCGCCGAGCGCAGAATCGAGGCTCATATCCTCGATGGCGAATCGGACTTTTATGAGAAAAATATGTGTATACTGCCTCTCGTTTTTCTCAGGGAGTCTGTTCGCTTTGCAACCCCGGCGGAGTTGAAAAAACGAATTTCCGAAGACGTCGATACAGTATCGAATTTGAACGAAATGCATCCTGGCTTCTCGACCGCAGAAAATTTTCTTCTGTCCCTTTCCTGTAAACACGAGTCCGATTCCCCGGGACGGATCTGGTCGTACGACGCCCAAGCACACATTCTCCGTCCGAGGGGAAGTGGATAAACCTCTGATCTCCGAAACCACATACCTTTTTGCGTTCGTCAGGAATTCGTACTGATTGCATTCTCAAAAATGATTCCCTTCTCCTTGAATATCCACTTTCGAGTGTAGCAATATCGCGATCCCTTGACAGCCACAAGAAAGCCGTGTAACGTATCCATCGTCTTTTCGCGGGCCTGTAGCTCAGAGGATAGAGCGACGGCCTCCTAAGCCGTAGGTCGCCAGTTCGAATCTGGCCAGGCTCGCCAATTTTCCGCGAAGAATCTGCCCGGGGAAAGCGGATAGATGTTCGGGGCTCTGTGTGCGAAACCATCCGACAGCCTTTGTGGAACGAATCATTGTCCGCTGGACGATTAGGTTCACGTTCTGTTTTATCGTACGAGTGGATTTTCGAATCGGTCTCCCTCTTCGGATGTTTTGCGTCAGCTTTTGTTGCTGAGGATGGAGTCTTTTATGGGTTCCTATAAGTCCGAACCGGGGATATTATCGGAAAACGGGCCGTCCTGCTGAGCGGGACGGCATTTTTCCTATTAAAGAGAGGTGGGGAAACATGGCGGACGATTTCAAAAAAACATTGAATCTTCCCGAGACGACGTTCCCGATGAAGGCCAACCTCGCAAAAAGAGAACCGGAGTTCTTGGCGTTCTGGAAAGAGAACCGAATTTACGAGAAGATGGTTTCCCAACGTGAGGGGAATGCCCCGTATATCCTTCACGATGGTCCTCCCTACGCAAACGGAAATATCCATATCGGAACCGCCTTCAACAAGGTGCTGAAAGATCTCTTTCCGAAATACAAGAC
>CALFXN010000455.1 GCA_937957815.1 uncultured Synergistales bacterium | reverse complement strand
AGATAAGGCCACGTGACTGGAGTTCAGACGTGTGCTCTTCCGATCTCGTAGATGGACACCAGCTCGGCCCTTGGGACATCCATATCGACGGCACGATCGAGCAGTTTCGAAAGTGCGGTCGCGGCATTTCCCGCACCGATGTTCCCGACCTCCCGGATGGCGTCGAGCTGAAAGGTATTGAAATCCCTGAGTTCCATGAAAGTCCGCTCCCTTTTCGGATCTACCGCGCGTACAGTGATGAAACGTCCAGAATAAGCGCGACGTTTCCGTCTCCGAGGATCGTCGCTCCCGCGATTCCCTTGATTTTCGACAGGAACCTGCCGAGCGACTTGATGACGATTTCCTGCTGCCCGATGAGTTCGTCCACGATGAATCCGATCTTGTTCTTTCCTGCCTTGACCACGACGACCGGGTATTCCGCATCGTCCCGCTCAGGAGTCGCCGTGCCGAGAATCGAGGCGAGATCCGAAAGCGCCAGGACATCGCCGCGCAGGAGTGTTGCCGGAGTGCCGTGGACGGTTTTGACGTTTTCGCGTTTGACGAGAATCGTCTCTTCGACACTCTCGAGCGGAATCGCGTAGATTTCGTCCCCGACCTTGATGAGCAGGGCGACGACGATCGCGAGCGTCAGCGGCAGACGGACGAAAACGGATGTCCCCTCACCGAGCTTCGTATGCACCTCGAACTGTCCGCCGAGGGCCTCGACCTTGGTTTTGACGGCATCCATACCCACACCCCGACCGGAAATATCCGTCACCTTTTCGGCGAGGCTGAACCCCGGAAGGTAGATCAGGTGAATCAGTTCGTCTTCCGTCATGGCGTCCGCCTGTTCCTGCGTCACGACGCCCTTCCTGAGGGCTTTTTCCTTGACCTTCGCGACGTCGATCCCGTGTCCGTCGTCGGAAACCTGGATAATGACGCCGCTTCCCTCCTGATACGCGGAGATCGTGATCGTGCCCTTTTCGGCCTTTCCCGCCCTGACGCGTTCTTCCGGAACTTCGATCCCGTGATCGAGGCAGTTCCTGATCAGATGAACCATCGGTTCCCCGATTTCATCGATGACGGTCCGGTCAAGCTCGGTCTCCTGTCCCTCGAGAACAAGCGCGACCTCCTTCTTCAGAGTTTTCGAGAGATCGCGGACGAGCCTCGGGAAGCGTTCGAAGATGAACGAGACGGGCACCATCCGCAGCTTCGTCACGAGCTCCTGGATGTCGCCCGAGATCCTGCCGAGTTGCGACAAAGGCTCATCGAACTCGCGAAGCCGGGATTCCTGGACGAGACGTTCGATTCGCGCCTTCCCGATGACGAGTTCGCCGACGAGATTCATGAGCTTGTCCAAACGCCCGATGTCGACACGAACGGTCTGGGACGCTTTCTTCGACGCGTCGGCCGCCTTTTTCGGAGCCTGCGCGTCAGCCTTCGGCAAAGTCCCGATCCGTTTTTCGGGAGACATTTCAGGAGTCCGGTCGGCCGAAGGTTCAGCTTCGGATGGCGGAATGATTTCCTCCTCCACCGTAACCGAATCCGCTTCCTGCGCGGAAGGTTCGGCTTTCGGTTCCGGTACCTGTGCGACGCCGAGTTCGCGGACTTCGACGGCAGCCAGTTCGCTGACACGCGAGAGCGTCGCTTCGATCTGTTCGGATCCGCTTCCGGTACTGACGTATACCGTGAATTCCTGGGAGAATTGCTCGTTTTCGAGCGCTTCGACCGGAGGTATCGTTTTGATGAGGTCTCCGAGTTCCTCGAGACGGCTCACGACCATATACGCTCTGGCCGCTTTGAGAAGACAGCTCGGGGAAAGGACGACACGAACCTCGTAGACGTTCATCCCGAGTCCCCTCGCCTCCCGGATCCACTCTTCGTCCTGCCCCGAAAGAGGCTCTTCCTTCGTCGTTTTCGCGGTCTCCACCGAACGGTCCGCCTTCACGGACGCGCGGATCGACGCCACGAGCGCCTCCGTCTCGACGGATGCGTCGTTTCCTCCGCCTCTGATGGAGTCGACCATCGACTGCATGGTATCGAGAGATCGGAACAGAAGGTCGATGTCTTCTCCACGCAGGGAATACTCTCCTTTCCGCACTCCGTCGAGCATGTCCTCGATGGCGTGCGTGAGCGACGCCATCTTCTCGAAGCCCATTGTCGCCGACATACCCTTGAGGGTGTGGGCGGACCGAAAGATCTCATTGATCGCGTCGGGATTCGACGGATCGTTCTCCACGAGGAGAATCAGATCATCGAGGTGCTTCAGGTTGTCCCCGGCCTCGTCGAGGAACGCGCCGAGATACTGACTCATATCCATTCCAGTCGTCACGGATCATCATCCCCAGACATCGAAATTTCTCATCCTCGCACAGCTCTCATGATGGCTTCCGGGATTTCGTGCAACGGCAGAAGCTCGTCAACCACCCCGGCTTCCGACGCGGCTTTCGGCATGCCAAAGACAACACACGTTTCCTGAGACTCCGCGATGATATGCGCTCCCTTTCCGTGAAGCGCCACAGCTCCATCGGTTCCATCCCGTCCCATTCCTGTCAGGATAACACCGACTACGTTCCCACCCACTTCGTCGGCAACGCTCAGAAAGAGGATGTTCGCCGACGGCTTGACGGAAAGAAGCGGAGGCATGTCCGAAAGAGCGCAGTAATACTCCCCCGATGTTCTCCGTCGTACGAGCATATGATAGCCGCCGGGCGCGATTACCGCCATACCCGGCTGCAGATCGACCGACTCCGCCCCTTCGATGATCCGCAGGGCGGAGATCGAGTCGAGACGATTTGCAAAGGACTTCGTGAAATCTTTCGGCATGTGCTGCACGACGACAATGGGAACGGGAAACGTCGTCGGAAGCTGCGAAAGGGCGTGCTGGAGCGCCCGCGGACCTCCGGTCGACGCGGCGATCGCCACCATCACCGGTCGTCCCCTTTGCGCGGTAACACGAGGTTGCTGTTCGCGGGGAGGCGTGACGTATGTCTGCGGTCGTGCTTCGACGCGCCGGATCGGACCGATTTTCGCGGTGCTTGCGGCCACGACTTTGGAGATGAGGTCGGCGGTCACGTCCCTCATATTCAGAGAGATATGACCGGACGGTTTCGCGATGAAATCGACCGCTCCGGCCGAAAGCGCCTTCAAAGTCACCTGAGCGCCTTCCTGCGTCAGGCTGCTGACCATGATAACGGGGACGGGTGTCGTACGCATGAGGTATTCCAGCGTTGCAAGACCGTCTCTCTTCGGCATTTCCACATCCAGCGTCACCACGTCGGGACGGAGCGACGCGACCTTGTCGCATGCGTCCTCTCCGTCCCTCGCCGTTCCGATGACTTCGATCCTGGAATCGGACGAAAGAATATCGCTGATGACTTTCCGCATAAACGAAGAATCGTCCACAACGAGAACCCGGATCGTCGAACCCGGCATCGCGCTCCCCCCTTTCCCGGCCTTACCTGCCGGCCAGTTCGGACTGGCGAATATATGCGACAAGAGTTTTTTCCAGTATCGTCGGAAGCCGCTCAAACGCAAAACCGAGATCGAATCTCTCCTCGGACGGGCTCTTGCGAACCAGGGAAGCCGCCAGAAGAAACGGCACTTCCGACAGGATGAACCGGAGAAAGAAACGATCCTTCAGTTCGAGACGGACTCCGACCGAAACAGGGACTGCCATTCCCACTCCGCCGAGGCTGATATCCTTTACCGTCGCCTGAAACCATTCCCGCAATCCGAGACCGTCAGAAGACGCGGATAGACGGAACAGAAAAACCCGCAAAGTCGACGGGACACGAACAAACGAACGTCTCTGAATTTTCTCGGCATCTCCGACGATCCCGAGCAACAGGAGCGGAATCGTTTCGGAGAGTGAGTTCCGGACAACCGCGACCGGAATCTGATAGATGTTCCCCTCAACCTCGAGGCGAAGCTTCAGCTCAACGTTCCGCATCACGGGCAGGAGCGCCGCGCGGAGCATAGGATGAGAAACGCAGAGGACCTCCGATCGGATGTCCTCGAGTCGGGTCGCGTAGATCCCCTTGTACAGGCCGGTATCGATGATCAGCGTTCCCTTGCAGCCGATTCTGGAGTCAAGGACGCGGAGCAATTCCTCCGGGGACATGGCGTCAGACCCCGAGTCCACGCACGAGCCGCATGAAGAAGGCCTTCATTCCGCGTCCCGTCGGAACGGATTCTCCCGTTTCACCGTCCCTCGAGAACTTTCTCGCTATGCGGCGGATACACTTCGCGGCATCCCCCTGGGGAGAGCCGATGAGAAAGGGCCTCCGGAAGCGCACCGCGTCGAGAACGGTATCGTCGCGAAGGATATACCCCGCGTTCGCGACGGGAAGACGAAGAAACTGGTCCGCTGCGAGCTGGATCCGTTCCGCCACCTCCAGAGCCTCTTTGTCGGTCTTCGCCATATTGACGACGAGACTGACGTCGATCCGGCTCCTGGACGCAAGGGCGAGAGCTTTCAGGACTCCGTACGCATCCCGGACCGAGGTCGGTTCCGGCGTCGTGACGAGGAGCGTCGTATCGGCCGCAAGGGCGAAGGAGAGGACCGACCGGTGTATTCCGGCTCCCGTGTCGATGACGAGCAGGTCCGCCATTCCCTCGAGGCTGCCTATTTTTTCTATGAGGAGCGCCTGTCCCGTCTCGTCGAGGTCGGCCATCTCCTGAACGCCTGGCCCTCCGGGAAGCACCGTGACGTTCCGGTCGATCCGGACGAGAATGTCCTCGACGGTCTTCCCTCCCGAAATCACGCTCGCAAGAGTGTGACGGGGCGTGATGCCGCAAATCAGATCGACGTTCGCCATCCCGAGATCCGCGTCGAGGAGGAGAATCCGCATTCCGGATTCTCCGAGCGCGAGCGCAAGATTGACGGAGATGTTGCTCTTGCCGACTCCTCCCTTTCCGCTGACGACTGCGATCGAACGAAGTCCCGCGAGACCTCTCGACGGTTTCCGCTGAATCTCGATGAGCCTGCGCAGATCGTCCGCCTGATCGACCGCCGGGGACTGATACCGGTTATCCATCGCCGATATTCCCCGGCATCAGAAGAAGATCGGCGAAACGGACTCCCGAAGCGACCTCGATGTCGTTCGGAACGTTCTGCCCGGTCGTCAGGAACGAGACCGGACGATCGAAATCCTCGACGATGTCGAGAAGCGCACCGTACGTCGATGTCTCGTCGATCTTCGTGAAGAGGAAACTTGTCACGGGAACGACGCCGGTCTTCCTGACGACTTCGAGCATATCGCGATATTTCATGTTCGCCGCGATCAGAAGATGAACGGCGTCGGGACGGAAGGCTCCGTAGAGCGACGACAGTTCGTCGACTCGTTTCGTGTCCTTCTGGCTTCGTCCTGCGGTGTCCAAAAGGACGAGATCCGCATCTTGATGCTTCGTAAGGACCTCGTCAATGGTTTCAGGTTCGAAAATGACTTCCATGGGAACTCCGAGGATTTTCGCGTAGGTCCGAAGCTGTTCGACGGCGGCTATCCTGTAGGTATCGGCCGTAAGGAGCAAAACTTTCCGGCGTTCCCAGAGCGCGCTGATCGCCGCGAGTTTCGCGATCGTCGTGGTCTTTCCGACTCCTGTCGGGCCGACGAACATCACCCTCCTGCCGCCGAGGGAGTCCGCCGGGGTCGTTCCCGTCGCCTTCACGCGGGCGGCGAGCCATTCCGGAAACGTCCGGCCGTCGTTCTCCCGAGCGTATCGCTCGACGAGCGTCCGGGCCCGCTGCGGGCTCACCTCCATACCCAGAAGCTTCGCCAGCAGCGGCGAATTTCCCGCCGTACCGTCGTGATCCGGCGGAGATTCCCGTTCTTCTTCGATGTGCCGGATGACTTCGGACAACCGCCTCGAGAGCTCCGAGACCTCGTGTTCGAGCTTCGACGGAGCAGGTCCCCCCGAAAGGCTTTCGTACGCCTTTCTGGAGGTCGATGTCGCCAGGGCCAGGCCTTCCCTCGACAACCGGAGCGTATCCCCGTCGTCCGTTGAAGCGGGGGGCGGAAGCGGCTCGGAAGTACCGGCAGTGGCCGGAATGGGCGTCTGGGAAACGGCGCTCTCGGAAAGCGCCTTCCGGGCCTCCAGAAGTTTCTGGAAGGCCATCATCCGCTCGCGTTTCGATTCGTCCCCTTCCCGTTTCTCCTCCTCGAGGACACCGGCCGACACGAGAAGCACGGTTTTGCGGAAAAATCCCAGAAATCCTCCGGTCCTGACGGGGCGCGTCGAAAGGACGACGGCGTCCCGGCCCAGTCGTTCGCCGGCGATGCGCATCGCCTCGGCATCGTCCCTCGCCTCGAAAGTGATCTGCTGGAGAACCCGCATTTACTCCACCATCCCGATGGATTTGACTTGAACACCCTGCGAAAGCTCATTATAAGATACCACAAATATGCTCGGCAGCGAGGTTTCGAGTATGCGGCGCACGACGAGGCGAACGTCCGGATGCACGAGAAGCACCGGCGACGCCCCCGTGACGGCCATTTCCTCGGCGGCCTTCGAGACGCTCGCGATGAAACGCTGGACTTCGCGCGGATCCATTGCGAGCTGCCACCCCTGCATAATATCCCCGTGCACCGATTTCTTGATGATTTCCTCCCATTTCGGAGAGAGCGTCCCCACCATGACCATGCCGTTCTCTCCCTGAACGCGCAATGTGATGATCCGCGCGAGCGATTCGCGAACCCGTTCCGTCAGAAAGTCGACGCTTCGGGATATCTTTCCGAAATCCGCGAGGGATTCGAAGATGCTCACGAGATCCCGGATCGGGATCGATTCCCGAACGAGGTTCTGCAACACCTTCTGGATCTCCCCGAGCGACAGGGAGGACATCATCTCCTCGACGACTGCCGGAGCGCTTTCCTTCACCATATCGACGACCTTCTGAACCTCCTGTCGCGTCAGAAGTTCGGCGCCGTACCGCTTGATGATCTCCGACAGATGCGTCGCCAGGACGGACGGGGCATCGACGACCGTGTATCCGGCCGCCTCCGCCTTGTCCCTGAGTTCGGGGGTAATCCAGACGGCTTTGAGTCCGAAGGCGGGTTCGGTCGTCGGAACTCCGACGATCTCCTCCTGAACGGCACCCGTGTCCATGGCGAGATAGTGGTCCGGCAGCAACTCTCCGCGCCCCGTTTCCGCCCCCTTGACGCGAATGACGTATTCCGTCGGTCGGCTCTGAATGTTGTCGCGGATCCTTATCGGCGGCACGACGAGCCCCAGCTCCATCGCCCTCTGCTTCCGGATCGTACCGATACGGTCGAGCATATCGCCTCCCTGGGCCGGATCGACGAGAGGGATGACGGCATAGCCGATCTCCGCCTCCATCGGATCCACGGTGAGAAGCCGCATCACGTCTTCCGGAGATGTCGACGGTTTCTGGGGCTGAGCCGCTGCTCCTGGAGACTTTCCCTCCTGACCGGGTTTGGCGCCTCCTTTTCCGGATCCCTTGGCCGCTACGGCCTGCTGGACGAGTCCCTCGCGACGGACCCAGTACCCCATGAGTCCTGTGAAGGCCGCCAGCGTCACGAACGGAATCGTGGGAAGTCCCGGAATCACGGCAAGCCCGAGAAGAAATGTCGAAGCGATAAAGAGCGGACGGGGGTACGCCGTAAGCGACGTGACGATATCCCGCCCGAGATCGGCTTCTCCGGCGGCTCTCGTCACGATGACGCCAGTCGCCGTCGAAAAAAGCAGTGCAGGAATCTGTGAAACCAGACCGTCGCCAACCGTCAGCAGCGTATAGAGCCCGAGAGCCCGGTCGAGCGTCAACCCCCGCTGAAGCACGCCGATCGAGAGGCCGCCAACCACGTTGATGACCGTAATGATCAGTCCGGCGATGGCATCTCCCTTGACGAACTTCGACGCGCCGTCCATCGCTCCGTAGAAGTCCGCCTCCCGCTGAATGTTGAGTCGCCGCTCCTTGGCTCCGGTGTCGTCGATCAGACCGGCGTTGAGATCCGCGTCTATCGCCATCTGCTTGCCGGGCATGGCGTCGAGGGTGAAGCGGGCGGCGACTTCG
>CALFXN010000454.1 GCA_937957815.1 uncultured Synergistales bacterium | reverse complement strand
TAAGGCCACGTGACTGGAGTTCAGACGTGTGCTCTTCCGATCTCAGCACCGGGGCGTCAACCATCTTTCCGTCGACGACGACGACGCCGATCCCCTTTTTCTTTCCTTCGGCGAGGCCGCGCTCGACGCGCAGCGCCGCCGCGATCTCCTTCTCCGAGGGCGTGAAGGCCCGGTGAACGACCGGGATCTGGCGCGGATGAATCACCGACTTGCCGTCGAACCCGAGGATCCGCGCCCGGCGCGCCTCCTCGAAGAGTCCCTCGTCGTCCGCGACGTCCGAATAGACCGAGTCGAGCGCCTGAACGCCGGCGACGCGCGCGGCAAGCAGCATCCGCGCGCGCAGGTCCGCAAGCTCCGCCCCGTCCTTCGTTCGGATCGCGCCGACATCGGCCGTGTAGTCCTCCGCGCCGAAGTTCAGCGCCGTGACGCGCGGGCTCGCCGTCGCGATCTCCATGACGTTCCAGGCGCCGAGCGCCGTCTCGATGATCGGCATGAAAGCGATCGATCCGCGTTCGACGCCCGACGCGGCCTCCAGATCGCCGACGATCCGGTCGACGTCCGTCACGTCCTGCGCGGTCTCGCACTTCGGGATGCGGATCGTGTCCGGGCGCTGCGGGACGATCATGTCGAGATCCTCCCGGCCGAATGGCGTCGAAAGGGAGTTGATCCGAACGACCACTTCGGCGGATGCGTAGCGTACGGTCGACAGCGCGTTCCGGAGAAGGGTTCGCGCGGCGTCCTTCTCCGCAAAGGGCACCGCGTCCTCGAGGTCGAAGACGAGGACGTCCGCCCCGTAGATTCCGGCGTTGATCAGCATCGCCGGGTTGTTTCCCGGAACGTAGAGCGAACTGCGGCGCAGGTTCTTCGTCACGTGCGGCTCACCTCCGCCGAAGCCCGGGCGCGCCGGACGGCGGTCTCGACGCGCGCCGCCAGCGTGCAGTCGAGCGCACCCCGGTCCCTGATGACGACATCGGCGTCCGTCACGCCCAGGGCGCACAGCGTTTCCAGCGCAACGCGCCGCATCCTGTCCCCGCAGACCGCCAGGGAGGGGCTTTCAAGATGCAGCGAGACTCCCCCTCCGGGCGGGGGAAGCGTCACGACCACAAGCGCGTCGCAGGACTCGAACGACCCGGAGACGCCGCGGCCGGGGACGGCGGCTTCATTGCGATGCGCGACGGACATCGGCCCGGAATTCATGTTTCAGCGTCCCGTTCCGGCGCGGCGGCTGAGAACGACGACCAGCGCCAGAAGCACGATCCCGGCGGCGTCCGTAACGATCCCCGGAACGATCAGCAGAATCGCCGC
>CALFXN010000453.1 GCA_937957815.1 uncultured Synergistales bacterium | reverse complement strand
ATAAGGCCACGTGACTGGAGTTCAGACGTGTGCTCTTCCGATCTATCGTCATCGGAGGGCGTTCGTACGACCTCGACGAGTTCCGGAACGTCTACGTCATCGGTGCTGGGAAGGCGAGCTTCCCGATCGCGGCGGCCCTCGACGACATCCTCGGGAAGCGCATCGCCGGCGGGATCGTCATCTGCAAGAACGGGCAGGAAGGCCATCTCGAAAACGTCGACGTGCGCCTCGCCAGCCACCCGATTCCGAACGAGGACGGGATGCGCGCCGCGGAGGACGTTTTCGCACTAGCGAAGAGGACGGGCCCAGGAGACCTCGTGTTCGCGTGCGTCACGGGCGGCAGCTCGGCGCTGATGCCGCTCCCGATTCCCGAAATTTCGCTTTCGGACAAGAAGATCGCGAACAGGATCCTGCTCACGTGCGGCGCGAACATCATCGAGATCAACGCCGTCAGAAAGCACCTGAGCCTCATCAAGGGCGGGAGGCTCGCCCAGGCCGTCCACCCGGAGGCGCTCCTCGTCAACCTCACCGTCTCGGACGTCATCGGCGATCCGCTGGACTACATCACCGATCCGACCGTACCCGACACGTCGAGCTTCCGGGACGCCGCGAACACGATGAACAAGTACGTCCTGTGGGACCGAATGCCGGCGCCCGTGAGCGCCTACCTCCGGAACCCTCCGGCGGGACGCGAGACGCCGAAATCGCTCGACACCCACCGGATCGAGAATCACATCATCGTCGCCGGAGACGCCGCCTGCACGGGCGCCGAGGAGCGGGCGCGGGAGCTCGGCTTCCGGACGGTTCTCCTCTCGACGATGTTCGAGGGGGAGAGCCGCGAACTTGGGCGCACCTTCGGGTTTCTGGCCAAGGAGGTTCTCAGGAGCGCCCATCCGCTCGAAGCTCCCTGCGCCTTCATCGGCGGCGGGGAGACGGTCGTCACGATCCATCCTTCGGATCCCGAGCCCGGGCTCGGAGGACCGAACCAGGAGTTCGCGCTCGGCGCGGCGCTCGAAATCCGGGATCTCGAAAACGTTGTCGTCGCGGGGCTCGATACCGACGGGACCGACGGACCCACGCCCTATGCGGGCGGCATTGCGGACGGAAACTCGTTTGCCGGGTGTCTCGAGAAAGGGATCGACCTCTACGCCGCGCTCGGGCGGCACGACGCGTCCGAAGTCCTGAACGCGACCGGCGATATCCTGATTACCGGGAACACCGGAACGAACGTGAACGATCTCAAGATCATGCTCGTCCGGTAGCGGACATCCTCTTCGAAAGGGAGGCGGTACGGTGGGTACGGTTCTCTTTGCCGATTCCTTCCATCTGGCGGAGAACGCCGAGCGCAGGATCGGATCCATGGCGTCGATCGTGAGACTCGAGTTCGGAGAACGGGATGCGTTCCTCGCCGCGAGCCGCGACGCGGACATCATCATCGCGGAGTATGCCCGGGTGGACGAAGAGATCCTGTCCCGGGCCGGACACCTCAAAGGAATCGTCGTCTACGGCGTCGGGGTGAACCACATCGACCTCGATGGCGCGGCGAAGCGGGGCATCCCGGTCGCGAACTCACGGGGCGGAAACGCGCAGGCGGTCGCGGAACTGGCCGTCTCGCTCATGCTCGAGTGTTTCCGCCATGTTGGCCGTGCCGACAGATTCGTGAGGAGCGGACAGTGGGAGTCCGCGGACAGCGCGGCCCTGCCCGTATGGATGAACGGCCGGGAACTGAAGGGGAAGACGCTCGGCGTCATCGGTCCCGGCGCGATCGGCGGAATCGTCGCGTCGATCGGAGAGGCGTTCGGAATGATTCCGGTCGTGACGTCCGGCAGGAGCGGGAAACACCCGAAATATCCGTGGATCCCGCTCGAGGAGCTTCTGGCGCGGTCCGACGTCGTCTCCGTCAACGTTCCGCTGCTTCCCGAAACCCGCGGGCTGCTTTCCCGCGAGCGTCTCTCCCTGATGAAGCGCCGGGCGGTTCTCGTCGTCACGTCGCGCGGGGGAATCGTCGACGAGGCGGCCGTCGCGGAGATGCTCGCGTCGGGAGATCTCGCTGGAGCGGGATTCGACGTGTTCCGCGACGAGCCCCTGTCCGCGGAATCTCCGCTGATGCGGGCTCCGAACGTCGTCCTGACGCCGCACATGGGCGGCTCCACGGAGGAGGCCGTCGAGAACATCTCGGGCATCGTCGTGTCGTGCTGCGAGACGCTGCTTCGCGGAGGCGTTCCGGAGACGGTCGTCAACGGAGAGCTCCTGCGCTCTCATGGGTACGCGGGACGAAATCGCGCGTGAATGCGTGAATAACGGAGAGAGGCCCGGTTCGAAAGAACCGGGCCTCTCTTTATTTTACAACCTGTATTTTTCGCGAACTTCCTGCGGGGTTTTTCGGGGACTCTCTTGCCGGTGCGAGTCATCCCGACGCTCTTTCGTCCTTGATGTGGATACAGGTTCCGGAAACGTCGGAAAATCGTTTTTCCGAGTTCCGCGGGCGTGATATCCTGATACAAGGGGTGCGGGCCGATTCCATTCAGGGCGTTCGCATAGTCGGATGATGTCTGCGTCCGTGCCCGAGCAATGCCGAAAGGGGGGCCTTTTCCGATGAAGACGCTTGAGACCGATATCCTCGTCGTCGGTTCCGGCGGAGCGGCGCTCCGCGCCGCGATCGCCGCACGCGAAGCGCTTCCGGACGAAAACACGGGCGAAGGATACTCGATGGCGTAATCGGCGGGTGCGGAGATGGTGAATATGGAGTTCATCCGGCTCGGCGTCGCGTCGCTCGCGACGAATTTCAACTGTTCGGGAAGCCTCTTCCGCGCCGTGCCGAGGCCCGTGCACGACCGGGACGAAGAATTCCTGCGCCGCTCCCTGCCGGTGAAATCGAGCGACGGCCATGTCTTCGACATGATCTTCCGCAAGGGGGCGAGCTGGCCCGTATCGCTCGAACACGATACCCACGCGATCGACGTCGCCGTCTACCGCGAATTCGCGGCCGGCCGCAGGGTCTTCCTCGACTATTCGCGGAATCCCGAAGGGTTCCGCTTCGATCTCCTCAACGAGGAGAACCGTTCCCGATACATGCGGGAGGTGGAGCGGCCGGTGGCGGACGAAAGCGTTCGCGGCGCCTCTCCGTTCGCGCGCCTGTCGGAGATCAATCCCAAGACGATCGACTGGTTCCACGATCGGGGGATCGAGATCGGCATCTGCGCGCAACACTTCCAGGGGGGCATCCGGATCGATACGCACGCGCGGACCACGGTCCCGGCGCTCTTCGCCGCCGGCGAGTGCGCCGGGGGGCAGCACGGCGCGAATCGTCCCGGCGGACATTCGCTTCTCGACTGCCAGGTCTTCGGACGCATCGCGGGAGAAGAGGCCGCACGTTACGTCCTCGCGCGGTCGGACGCGTCGAAGCCGTCGTCCGCCGACCTCGAGGCGAAGGAACGGCGACTCGACGGACTCTCGTCGGGTGACGGGACGGAGGCGTCGCAGGCGCGGGAGCGACTTCAGGGGATCATGTCGCGTCACGCGTCCGTCGTGCGTGCGGCCGACGGACTGGCGGAAGGGCTGGCCGAACTCGAGGTGCTGCGAGCGGCGGGAATCCGTGCGGACGATCGCGGGATCGTGTTCGCTTCCGAAACCTCGTGGATGTTCCCGCTCGCGGAAATGGTCCTGCGAACCTGTGCGCTTCGGACCGAGAGTCGCGGTCCCCACCTGTTCTTCGCCGCGCCTTCCGATCCCGAACCCTGTCCCAGAGACGAAGAACGCTGGCGGCGATACATCGTCATCCGCAGGGCCGGAGACGGTTCGATGGAATTCGAAACATGCGAACCCGTAACGACAGGGAACTCCCTCTGGGTCGCCGAAAACGCTCCGAAGCAGGTCGACGCATAGGGCGCGGGGACGGGAAATCGCGCCCCGTCCCCGTTCCAACCTTCCGGAAATACTTCGTGCCTTCCGTTTTCCGTATCGCTTGACCTTCCATGAAAGTCGCTCTACAATCCCAATTATGTGAAAGTGATAACTAATATGGAGGGAGCGACGGATTTGGCGTTCGACGAAAAGACGGGAAAACTGACGGTCAGCGTTTCGCTACGCGAGGGAGAAGGGCGGAGGGTGGTCGGCAACGCGAGGGGGCACGAGCTCGCGACCGATGTCTATGCCGCGTGGGGCGGGACGGATACTGCCCCGACTCCGCTCGAGACGCTGGCTTTCGCTCTCGGGAGCTGTGTCGTCACGACGGCCCGGGCGATGGCGAACAAGGCGGGACTCCCGGTGTCGTCGATTTCGGCGACCGTCGAAGGCGCCATCGACACCGCAGCCGCGCGGCGTCCGGAAAGCGGCGTCCGGATGGGGTTCCCCGGCCTCTCCGTCGTCGTCGATATCGAAGGCGATCTCCCGGACGACAAAAAACAGGCGATGCTCGATCGCGTCGTCGCATGTTGCCCCGTATGCGATACGATCGGCGGCGGATCCGCTGTTTCGGTCGTCATGAAAGGGAAGGAGTGACGGACGTCATGGAACGGAAGGACGCTCTTCCCGAGACCGCAGCCGTGTGCGGGCTCTACTGCGAGGGGTGTTCGCTCTTCATCGCGTCGCACGAAGATCCGGAGCGGCTCAAGCGCCTCGCGGCGATGTACGGAATGACCTCGGAGCAGGTTTCGTGCGACGGATGCCGTTCGGAGAAGCGCGGCCCGTATTGCATGACGTGCAGGATGAAGCTCTGCGCGGAAGAACGCGGCATCGACTTCTGCGGGGAGTGTCCGGAGTACTCGTGTCCGACGCTCGAGGCCTTCCAGGCCGAACGTCCGCATCGCCGGGATCTGTGGAAGGATCTCGAACGGATTCGTGACATCGGGTACGACGCGTGGTCGAAGGAGGCCCGGAAGGCGTACGAGTGTCCCGGGTGCGGTGCGGTGAACTCCGCGTACGACCTGACGTGCCGCTCCTGCGGGCGCGAGCCGTCGTGCGGGTACGTCGAACGACACGGTGCGGCCGTCCGGGCATTTCTCGCGGCGGCGAAAAAGTGAGGCGTCGCCTTTCCGGCGATCGGGCGACAGAACGGGCGGGAACCGAACCGGTTCCTGCCCGTTTCGTATTTCGGATCTGCCGGCCCGTCAGCGGCGCGGGCCGACGAACAGCAGCGGGATGAGGAGCAGCGCCCCGAACGGCCAGACGACCGAGCACCCGCGGCCCCCCGTATCGCCGGGCCGCGGCGTCGGCGCCGTCGCTCCGTCGGGGATCTCGATCGCCATGACGGTCATCGCGACGCGCACGACGCCGGCCGTCTCGTTCCAGTCGTAGGAGAGACCGTCCGTGACGGTGATCGCGACGGCCCTTTCAACGCTCTTCGCCGGAACCGCGACGCCCTCGCGCGCATTCGTCGTGCCCGAATCCGCGATGACGAGGACGCGTTCCCACATCTTCGTCCCCCGGTTGAGCAGCAGGGCGAGATACTGCGTCCGCCACCCGTCCTCGCCTTCGTGCGTCCCTTCCGGAAACGTCGTCGTGAAGCTCCCCTGCGAGACGCCGGGCTTGAGCGTCATCTCCACGACGCTGCCCCGGCAGCGGGTCTCGGCAAGAGGCGTCGTGCCGGTCCCCCGTGCCGTCTTCGGAGAGGCGAGCGTCTCCTGCAGATAGACCGCCAGCGTATAGAGCGCCTTGTCGAAGGTCTCCTGCGAGAGCGATCCATCCTCGATCCTGGAGACGAGACCGGAATTCGCTTCCAGGGACAGCTTTCCGAGGTAGTCGACAAGCGCGTAGGCGTCCTTCAGGAGATCCTGTCCGCCGGGCGTGACGGCGTTCGGATCGTTGAGCAGGACGAAGAGAATCTGAAGATCGACGCCCGATATTCCGAGAATTTTCATCGCTTCGAGGAGGGCCTTCTGGTCCGGGTCGAGCGGCGGCGGATCGACCGGAGGCGAATAGGGCGTCGGGGTCGGCGTCTGGGTCGGCGCCGGAGTCGATGTCGGCGTGGGAATCGGCGTCGGCGTCGG
>CALFXN010000452.1 GCA_937957815.1 uncultured Synergistales bacterium | reverse complement strand
GAGATAAGGCCACGTGACTGGAGTTCAGACGTGTGCTCTTCCGATCTGGAAAATGAAATTCATGGCACGGAACGCGAGCGTCCCATTTCAGGATATACTGCATACGTCCCGTCTGAAAAATCAAGGAGGGAAGCGGCGTGCCGCTTCCCTCCTGTCATCGGTTCCGATCTACGCCTTTTGCGTTTCTCCCGTTCCGGGGACAGCCTTCGGCCTCAGGACATAGACACTGCACGGAGCGTGCGCGACGACCTTCGCCGCGACGCTTCCGATGAAGAAGCGTTCCAGGTTGCTCAGCCCCTGATGGCCGATCATGATCATGTCGGCGTCCTTTCCCTTCGCGAAGTCCACGATCTCCTGGTAGGGCACGCCGAGAACCACGGTTACGGACATGTTCGGGATCTCGTGCGGAAACGATTTCCGCGCTTCCTGCACACCGGCCTCGATCGACGCCCGCGCCTGATTCATGCGATCCTCGTCGCAGGGAAGGTACGCTCCCGTCCAGAGCGGCCCCGGCTCGAAACCGGCGTATTTCGTGGTTTCCACGACGTGCAGGAAATACAGCTCCGTATCTCCCTCGCGGTACGCGTAATGGAACGCGTACCCCATCAGTGCCCTGCTGACCTCGCTTCCATCCACCGCAACAACCACCCGTTTCATGGCTCTCGCCTCCCCGATCGTATGTTCGGACTTGCACGACAAGGATATCACGTTTCCGTTGCCGGAGCCAGATGGAGGCGACGGGCCTTCCGGACCTCAACCCTGGAGCGCCTGGATCAGATTCCGCACTTCGTTCGGCGATTCGATGCCGTCGATGACGATTTCCCATCCTTCCGTTCCGGCCGTGGCGATTCTGAGGCGGCCGATGCCGAGAATCCTGTTCACGAACGTCTGCTGGACGTCGATCGTCTTGATGTCACGGATCTTGACTTCGGTTGAATCACGCGAAAGGAGTCCCTTTTCCAGCGTGATTTCGTCTTTTTTGATCAGGAGGTGCGTCGAGGCGCGGACGATCGCGGCGTAGCCGACGGGCAGGATGCCGAAGACGAGAAGCCAGAGCCACCAGAGACCGGCCTTGTACATGACGAGGGGTACGATCAGGATGCAGAGAAGGAAGAGATGCCAGCTGTACTTCCAGGAGGGGCGAAGTTCCTTTTCAGTGAACGATTCCATATCGCATACTTCCTTTCATTACGAAGGTCAGTTCCGTCCTCCGCCTGTGCGGGTCCGGTACCACGTTTCGATCGGATCCTGATAAAGCCAGATAAGCCCCGAGAGCAGCATCGCGACGGCGAAAACCACCCTCGCGGTCATGCCTCCCGTATCCGTGCTCGCTCCCACGAGCGTGAGAACCGCCATTCCGGGCAATCTTCCGATGACGCACACGAGCACGAGGCGACCGAGCGGCAGTCGGGAGAGTCCCGCGACGAAGCAGATGGCGTCGTCAGGAAGCGCGGGCAGCAGGAAGAGCAGAAAGTAGCCGAAAAGCCCTCCGCCGTCGATGAGATACGCGAACTTGTCGAAGACGCCAGTGCCCGCCATGCGGACCACGAACGGGCGTCCCAGAAGGCGGCTCGTTCCCATGGCAAGTCCGGAGCCGATGCTCAGACCGACCATTGTCAGCGCGAGTCCGTCGCGAAAGCCGAAAAGGACGCCGCCGAGAAACCCCGTCACCTGACCGGGAATCGGAGCGAAAAAAACCTGGGCGCACTGCACCCCCAGGAACGCGGGAATTCTGGCCCATCCCAGCGAATCAAAGGCATCCCGCAGTCTGCGGACGCTCTCTTTCCAGTCCGACTGTCCGAGTTCGGCGAGCAGGGATCTGACGGATTCGGGGAGAAACGGAAAAAGAGCCCGGTAGAGAACCCACAACACTACGGAAAGAAAAAGAGCGGCGGCGGTCACCGTCGCCAGTGACATAAACCGCCGCCGTACGTTTTCCGGATTCAGCTTCCACATAAAGCGGTCGCCTGTGTCCGCTCCGGAGCTGGCGTTACTTGACTTCCTGCCAGCTGTTGACGTATTTGCACGGAGCGACGTTTCCGGTTGAAGCCGTATCCTCGAGAACTTCGGCGTGGACGAGCTTCACGTTCTTGTTCTCGAGGTAGTAGATGTCCGCGAGCATGGAATTGTTCTTCGTCCAGCCCTTGTAGAATACCTTGACCCGTGCCTTGATGAGGTCGCCGTCCTGGACGGGTTCCTTTTCGTATTCGACCTTGGCCTTCTCGGCGCTGGCCGTCGGATGGACGCAGCCGAGAAGCTCGCTCTGGGCGAAGCCGAGGAAGTCGAACGCCGCGAACGCTGTCGCGGACGCCAGAAGCAACATTGAGACGACGAAAAACGGCAGAAGAACTTTTTTCATGAAAATCACGCTCCTCAACGGCAAAAGTTATGAAACGACATGATCCGTCATCGTTGCGACGGACTCCAGAACCACAAAGGACCGGCGACTCTTCGGCCTCCCTCCCTTCCCTTGCGTCTTTCTCAGAGAAAATTGTAGAGCACGCCTGTGCGGAATTCAAGAAGCGTCTGCGTCGGGCGAAAACGGATGTATCATTGCAGGAAAGATGCGAAGGGGGAAGATACGATGCGACGTGCAGTGTGCCTGTCGGCCGTTCTCGGCATATTGCTCGCCTTTCAGGCGTCCGCGACCGTGCGTTCGTTCGATGTCGTCGTCGTCGGAGGGGGAGCGGGCGGGTGCGCCGCGGCGATCCAGGCGGCGAGGCTTGGGATGCGCGTCCTGATTCTCGAAGAATCCGACTGGATCGGCGGGCAGATGACGGGAGGCGCCGTCTCGACGATGGATGACGTCGGCCGGACGAGGACCGGAATATACCGGGAGTTCACGGAGCGCGTCCGGGCGCGCTACGCCGCGCTCGGAAAGAGCGTCTCGACGTGCTACTGGGGGCCGGGCACGATCGCGTTCGAACCTGCAGTCGGGCAGGAGATCCTGCGTGAAATGATCCGGAATGTCCCGCCCCCCGGCTCCGTGACGGTCGAGACGGAAACGCGCGTGACGCAGGCCCGGCGCGAAGGAAACCGACTCGTCTCCGTCACCGCCGTGCGCGACTTCCGCCCTACGGAATACCGCGCCGCCGTGTTCGTCGACGCGACCGAATGCGGCGACCTGCTGCCGCTTGCAGGGGCCCGCTATCGGGCCGGGAACTCCGTGTCCCCGGATATCGACATGGATGCGAATATTCAGGACATCACGTACGTCGCAGTGATCCGGAAATACGGATCTTCATCCGTGGCGGAGGCGACCGCCGCGACCGCGCCACCCCCGGGGTACGGGGCCATGCTCCCGGATTTCCGAAAGGTCGTGACGCGCGACGGGAACCGATGGCCGGGACGCTATCCGTTCGACGTCGTGAGCCACAACGCCTACCGCGGCCTTCCCGATCCGGCGAACCCGCTCTCTGTGGACAGCGGAACGCCGTCGACGTGGCCGAACGTCACGAAGACCGGCGTGAACTGGGCCAACGACTGGCCCGGCCGGGGCGGCGACGTCCCCGGGCTCACGGTCAGGTACCTCGAGGACCGGCTTTTCCGAAAGCACGCCGACCGCGGGGCGCTTCTCAAGACGCTCGGCTTTCTTCACTATTTGCGGTCGGAACTCGGGCAGACGGACTGGTCGGTTGACGATTCGCAGGGATACAGCGGCCGCTCGACGACCGCGTGGGACGTGTGGGGCGTCACAAAGGACGCGTTCGCGGCCGCGCTGCGCTGTTTCCCGCCCTTTCCGTACGTCCGGGAGTCGCGCCGGCTCGTCGGGCTCGAGACGCTGCGGAACGCCGACATCGTCCGCTCGGACGGACGCGCGCTCAGAAACTGGCCCGAGGCGATGGCTCTCGGCGAGTATCCCGTCGATATCCACGGATCGCACCTCGACCGCTTCATGGAACACGATCTCGGCGAATCGGCCGCGTCGTTTCCGAGAGGATGGGAACCGAGCAGGGGTGTTTTCCAGATTCCATTCGGCGTCTTCGTGCCCGAAAGGATCGACGGCCTCCTCGCCGCGGAGAAAAACATCTCTGTATCGCGGCTCGTGAACGGAGCGATCAGGCTGCAACCTGCCGTCATGCTCGCGGGACAGGCCACCGGAGCGATCGCGGCCCTCGCCGTCCGGAATGGGTGCGAGGTCCGCGATGTGGACCCGATAGATGTCCAGCTGATTCTTCTCGACGCGAGGAGCCGTCTCTCGATGGAAGCGTTTGCCGATGTCCCCGAGGGTACTCCAGAGTGGGAGGCCGTCCAGATCGCGACGCTTTACGGTCTCCTTCCGGGAATGACGCGCGATCTGTACGCGCCGTCGCTTCCGATGACCGCGCGGCAGGCGAGCGAGCTCCTCGGACGTCTGTCTGTCGCATTTCCGGGACGTTTTTGCACTCCCGGCCGGCTCGCTCAGCCCGATCCGTTTCCCTCCGCGGAAGTATTCAGGCGTGCCCTCGAAACGATTTCGATCCGCGACCGTTCCTCCGGGCGGGGAATCCTCCTCCCGGGGGGGATGGCCGCGGAGGATACGCTCACGCGCGGCGCGGCCGTCACGATGGTTCTGGATGCGCTTGATGCTCCGGGTCGGAGTGCCGCGGATGTGCGCGTCGGGCTGGAATCAGTATGGTAGCGTATCCTCTTGCGCGGAAGGGAGCACGCGGAGGGTGACCCGAGCCGCGAAGCCGCGTCCGGCCGCATCCCGACCGCCGAGGTGGAAGTCGGAAAGACACGGGACGGCCGCTTCCGTGAGTTCGCGGACGCGGAAACGCACCGTCCAGCCGTCTCCGTCGGATCTCAGCGTACCGGGAAGAGGAGTCGCCCAGAGCGTGTGGGAGACTCCGTCCTGTCCCATGCGGATCGATGGTTCGTCCGGCGTTCCGGCGCAACGGAAACTGACCGCCAGTTCGCCCGAACGGTCGCCTCGCGTGATTCCGCTCCTGTCGCATGATGCGTCCGCCGGGACGAACGGACGCAAGACGGCTTCGATTCCGTGTTCGGCCTCTTCCGCGATGCGGGCTGCCCAATCGTTCAGAATGGTCCGCGCCTCGGAATCGCGCCCTTCGTCGAAGAGCGCCCGCGCCCGTGAACGCACGTCGGCTTCCTCCGCGTCAATATCCGTCTCGAACGAGGCGATCCATTCGCCGAGAGTCCCGCGAACGTCGTTCCACCTGAGGTCGATGATCGCCTGGCGGCGCCGTACGCGCCACCAGCCTTTTCCGTCCGCGTCGAGGAGGTGCGGCTTAGCGGCGCAGTGTGTCTCGAGCTCCGCCGCCGGATCGTCCATCGGATCCAGTGACTCCGGAAGGGAAGAGACTCCGGCGTGAAGCGGGAGGAAGGGCGCCGAGCACGGGTGCCCCTGCGCGATGACGAGCCGCGTGAGTTCCGGGTGTTCGTCGAGTTCGGCGATGAGTCCTTCCACCGTGGTCCCGGAGCAGATGCGGCGGATCGGCGTATAGTGCGGCGACCGTCCCGCGAACGGGACGCGTCTGTCGTCGGGCGTCCCTTCGTAGTGTGTTCGGAGAATCGCCGCGACTTCTCTCCGGCTCACGATCCGCTCGGGGCGAACGCCGAAGGGAAGCTCTCCGTCGGCGTCCCACTCGCGTCCGGTCAGAAGTCGCAACGCATGCCGGTGCCGGAGGGTGTTGACGTCCTTCCGCCATCCGGAAGGATCCTGGAAGGCCCGGGCGAAGTCGAAACGCTCCGGCGACGCGTCGTCCACGTCGCACCAGCCGCGGTCCCGGGCATATCCGATGAGTCCGTCCGACATCCGGAACCGGTGCGTCGCGAGATCTCCGGCGCGGATCGTGTAGTGGTTCGGGATGAAGGCCGCCTCGTCGTCGCGGACGCGGATCGCGCAGAAATGTCGTCCCTGTGCGATCTGCAACATCCACGCTTCTCTCGCGTCGGCGATGAGATACGTTCGTCCCGACCCCCGGTAGCCGTAGCGGTCGAGAATCTCCGCGGCCAGTTGGACGCCGTGCGCCGAAGATGTCGCCCGCTCGGCCAGGATGCGCCGGAGGGCGTATTCGATACCGCCGCCGATCAGGTCGGGTTCGTTGTCGAGCCGGGAATCGAGGCAGCTGTCCGTTACGATGCAGACGCCGCGGTCGTTGTGGAAGACGTCCGCGTTCGACAGGCCGCGTTCTCCCCTGACCTCGCTCCAGAAGAAGCCGAACGTTTCGGATGCCTGTGGAACGCGCGCCGAACCGTCCTCGGCGACGATCACCGAACCCGAGGCGTGCGTTCGGGCGGGAACCAGTCCGTGCCGCACGAGAAGCCTTCCGCCATCGTCCTCTACGTGTCCTACGACGACGCAACCGGTCGGGGAGACGTCTTTCCCGAGAATCAGTCCGCTACAGGCGAATGCCTTTCGCGAGGCCAGAACGATCGCACAAACGCCCAGAATGATGAACCACATCGGAATACCGTTCCTCCTTAAATGCGCACGCGCTGACACGAAATTGGAATCCATAACCGGATCCACAGTCATCATAGCTCACTCCGCGGCGGATGTCAGCAACGAAAGGACCGGGACGTAGTCCGTCCCGGTCCGGAGGAAGTGGGCGACGACAGGTCCCCAGGGGGATGGAGACAGCGTCACCGAAGAGTGTCGTTGTGTGTGTGCGACGGCTATTCCGCGTGCGTCCGGAGCCACTCCGAGGCCATCGTTGCGAGAAGCGCGGATCCGATCGGGAAGACGCTTTCGTCGAGGTCGAACTTCGAGTTGTGGTGCGGCCAGGTCTGTCCCTTCGACTCGTCGCATCCCGGAAGGAAGAAGAAGGTCCCGGGAACGCGCTCCTGAAAGAAGGCGATATCCTCGCCGCCCATCGACGGCACGGTGATTTCCTTGACGTGTTCTTCTCCGACGACCGCGACGGCGACATTCCTGAACATGTCGGTAAGGGCGGCGTCATTGACGACCGGCGCGGGGCCGTCCCATCCGTATGTGAACGCGATCGAGCCGCGCATCCCCTGCGCGACGGACGAGGCGATCTCTTCGATTCGCTTCGCGAGGAACGTTCGCGCGTCGTGGTTGAGCGCGCGGACCGTCCCCGTGATCGTGCATTCTCCGGGGATGATGTTGAAGGCACTTCCCGCGTGGATCATGCAGATGGAAATGACCGCGGGTTCGAGAGGGTTCACCTCCCGGCTCACGATGGTCTGGAGTTCCGTGACGATGTGGCTTGCGATGCTGATGGGATCGATCGAGCCGTGTGGATAGGCGCCGTGCGCCCCCTTGCCCCTGACGACGATCTCGAAGCGGTCCATGCAGGCCATGACGCCGCCGTATCGGTATCCCACGTCGCCGGGGACGAATCCCTCGCGCCAGATCGACCCCGTGTGCAGGGCCGTAATCGCCTCGACCTTCGGGTTCTCGAGAACGCCGTCGTCGATCATGCGCTTCGCGCCGCCGGGGCCGCTGACACACCCTTCCTCGCCGGGCTGGAAGATCACTTTCACGGTTCCTGAAAGCTCTTTCCGGTGCTCGTGGAGGATCTTCGCGGCGCCGAGCCCCATCGCCGCGTGCGCGTCGTGCCCGCACGCGTGCATGCAGCCGTTGGTCGACGCGAACGGAAGTCCGGTCTCTTCGCGGATCGGAAGGCCGTCGCAGTCCGCTCGGATCGCGAAGACGCGGCTGGGCTTTTCGCCTTCGATCAGGGCCGCGACGCCATGACCGGCGATTCCCTTCCGGTACGGGATCCCCATCTCGTCGAGCCGCGCGCAGATGTACGCTTCGGTCTGCGGCGTGTCGACTCCGGTTTCCGGAATCCGATGCAGATCGCGCCGCCAGGCGACGATTTGTTCCCGGATGCCGTGCGCTTCTTCCTTGAACGTTCGCATTGCTTCCGTCCTCTCTTTCCCCGGGCGCGTCAGATGATGTGCGCCTTATAGAAAATCCTGCCGACAAGAATCGTTCCGAACACGGAGGCCACGATGAGAACCCACGTCTGGGCCAGGAAAGGGAGCCCGAGCGCCGGAGCCCCGAGCGCCAGCGCGACCGGAATTCCGAGCCCGACGAGTCCGAGCTGGGGATATTTGAGCGTGAACTGGCCGAACATGGCGCCGAAAATCGCTGCGACCGTGTAGTTCTTGAACGCGTTGGCGATGCTGACGGGCAGCATCGAAAGAAGCGTCGCCCCCGCGATCGCGGCGAGCGTGGTGAAGAAGAGGTTCGTGATGACGGATCCCGTGATTCCGAGGGTGGAGACGATCTCCGCCTCGGGCGTCCCCGGTTCGACGCCGACGACTTCCTGCGCGACGGCGGAGCACGGAACGCGAAGATTGCCGATGTTGCCGCTCAGAAAGGAAATGTAGGTTCCCGTGAGGCCGAGGATGGGGTAATAGGAAATCGGTTCGACGATGTAGAACGCGCCGAAGATCGCGGCGATCATGCCCCACGCCTTGAACGCGACGCCCCAGGGCGGGAAGACGCCGTGAACGACGTACAGATACACGTTGGGGAGGAAACACATGAGCATCGGAACGACGACGGTGACGACGCCGATGCGGATCGCCGGTCCCTTCCAGATGCGTTCGAATTCTTCGTGATTGACGGTGGACATTCGGGATTCTCCTCTCTCAGGGTCAGGCGAGAATGACGGCCGTGGCCATTCCGATCAGCATGGCGAGTCCGAGGTTGTATTCGCGAAGCGCCGGGATCTTCTGGCCGAGCTTGACGAGAAGCATCATGCTGACGAGCCCGCCGATGGTGGCGTAGAAGGGTCCGCTCGCCTGCGTCGAGCCCGACGAGAGCGCCTTGACGCCGGCGATGATGGTTCGGGAGTTCAGGAAGCCGAAGCACCCGAGAATCGCCGCGCTCGACAGGATCGCCAGCCACTTGACGTCTCCGCCTCCGACCTTTTCGCGGAGATCTTCGAGCTTATGGGTGAACAGCGCGGTGACGAGGAGCCACCCCGTTCCGTTGACCGCCATCGTCCACCAGGATGAAGCCAGGGCCATGAGATCGTATTGCGGGGATCCGAACTTGACGCCGAGCGCCTCGGCGCCCACCGTGGCGGCCGTGAGTTCCGTGGGGGCCGCTCCGATGATCGACAGGCGAAGCCACGTGATCGGGCCGCCGACGACGGACATCATTCCAACCATGACGATGAAGACCGCGATCGACGGACCGATGGCCGAGATCGCTCCGGACCGGAACCCGAGCATGCACTTTTCCTTCGGGAAGCCGATCGTTTCGGCCGTCCGGAACGCCAGCCGCGCATACAGAAGCGCCTGTGCGAGAACGATGGCGATGATCGCGATCGCGATTCCCCAGACCATACCGGCATTCGCCGTTTTCAAAACTATATCGGGCATAACCTGCACCTCCGCGTCGTGTTTGCGTGCGCGCCGCGCCCTCCTTTCCCCCTTCGCGGTGCGACGACGCCATGATAGGAAAGGTGGCGAGAGGAATCTATGGCTGTGAAGGACGAAAGTATACGAGGAAAAGGCCTTTGAGGAACAATGTGCCGGAGAGGGGGATAGATGTGTGGTTATTAGGGACAAACTAATATTGTTTTATTATCTATAAAGGATAAGGCAGAGCAGGCGGCGCTTTTGTAGATGTCCTTCAGGAACAATGTCACTTGAAGAAACTGTTCATCATGTATAGTTTGAGGGAGAGGGCGATGTCGAGTCGCTGTTCGCCGTCGTTGATGTCGAGTCCGATGAGCTCGCGGATTTTCCTGAAACGATACTTCATCGTGTTGTAATGGATTTTAAGATCCTCCGCGGCCTGCTTCCCCTGCCAGTTATGCCGGACGAGCGCCTCGAGCGTCTTCACGAGTTCGCCGCGTCGTTTCCGGTCGTATTCGATCAGCGGACCGATGTAGTCGGTATAAAACGCAACCGCGTCGCGCGAATTGAAGAGGGGACCGAGGAGCTTGTAGACGCCCAGTTCCTCCCAGAAGACGACGCGCCCGCCGCCATAGGAGGTCCGGACCATTTCGAGTCCCTTGCGCGCCTCGTCGTAACTCTGGTGGCACTGGAAGACGCTCTCCTTGACGCCTCCGATCCCGACGGTCACCGTGAAGTGGGTCCGGTCGCGGATGTCCTGCTGGATTTCGGCCGCGAGCGAGTTCAGTTCGGAGCGGAACTCCGCAGGCGGGGTGTTCCGCGCGGGCAGGATGAAGACGATGGAGTCGCTGAGTTCGGCGTAGGGCGTTTTCGGGAAGCGATCCTGGACGTGAGCCGCGGCGACGGTGTAGATGCGCTTCTTGCCTTCGTCGATGAGCGTCGCCGACTCGCGCTCCCTGAAGTGTTCGAA
>CALFXN010000451.1 GCA_937957815.1 uncultured Synergistales bacterium | reverse complement strand
GCTCGCCTTCAGGCGGCTATGGACAGACTGCCTGCCTGGGATCGAGCCACCCCGTGGCGGTAATGCCCGCCGGAGTCGTGTAGCGCACCAGCGCCCATTTCCCGGCGCCGCCAACGAGCGTTGTTTCTCCGCCGCCGAAGATGTCTATGACCGCAGGGGCATCTTCTTCGGGGCGACACCGAAGGGCCGTCACGGAACCGGGGCCGCCGTTTCGGACACCGACTTTCAGCGGTCCGCATGAAACCCACCCCCTGGTGTCCGCAGGCAGCGACACCGCGAGCCATCCCCGTCTGTGTCCGACGACCAGAACGACAATCCGTCCGGGCGCTTCCGACGGACGACGGAATCGCGTGAGGATCTTTCCGCCGGGCGCGTCCCTGACAACAGCCTCCTCCGCGCCTGCGTCGTCCACGAAGGCAAAGATGTCACATTCTCCCTCTTCGGGCGAATATAGGGTCCTGTCAATGTTCGGCAGCTCTTTTCCGGCGGCCTCGTGGAGCGGGACGGCAAGAGCCGTCGCGCCGCAAGAGATACACAACAACAGCGCCGACAACACGCTTCCCACGCTCACCACCCCCGGCCGCCGCCCCCCCCTCCGCCGCCGCCCGAGGAGCCGCTCCCGCCGCTTCCCGACGAACGCGTCCCCGTACTCACGGAACCGGCGAACGTCGACGCGAACGCGGCGATTCCCGCAGGCGTCGCGAACGTGGTCCTGTCGCCCCGGTACCACGACGGCGTGTACTGCGACGCGGCAAGAACCTTCTCGAAGCGGTTCGCCCACGTCTCCGCAGCGTCGAGCGCGTACGCCCAGGGGAGCAGCGTCTCGAAGAGCTGCGGCGTCTCGTCCGGCCGGTTCATCATTTCGAGGCGGTCCTTCTCCGCCGTCACGACGAATAGCCGGAGCCCCTCGATCTCCTCCGTGAGCCGGGCCCCCTCGACGGTCCTCCGTCGCAGGAGGGGCTTGAAGACGAGAAGGACAATCACGCACGCGATCGGACCGACAGCCGATACGGGATCGACATCGAGGCCACTCGAGCTTCCCGCGAGGATCAGGCCCGTCATCACGACGAGGAAAATCCCCGGGAAGAGAATTCTGAAGAAGAGACGCATGACGAGCGATCCCTTGCCCGAAGGAAGCGGGATCGCGAAGGGCAGCAGGAGGAACGGCCCCGCGAACGCCGCGAGGATCGGCTCGAAACGCGGCTCGGGGACGCCTCCCTTCCCGATCATCATGAGGATGAACGTCGCGAACGCGTAGATCTCGAACAGCACGACGCCGATCGACCACTTCCCGATGTTCGACGCGAAGAGCGGCTTCCCCCTGGCCTTGAAGCGGTTCGTCACATGGGCGAACGCCTCGCGGATCACAGGACGGTCGGCGGTCGACAGCGTGATCTCGCTTCTCGTCGATCCGAAGAGTTCGTCGACGAGAAAACGCTCGTCGGGCGTCAGGGATGCGCTCTCGATCTTTTCCCGACTCAGCAGGAGCCGATACGACCTCCCTGCCAGCTTCGAAAGCAGCTTCAACGCCTTTCCGGCCGCGCTTCCCGATACGGCCTTCGCCATCCGGTCCGCGCCGAAGGTGCGTTCCTCGATCGTGACGCACCCCTTGACCGCGAGCCCCAGAAGCATCGCGCCGAAGGCCGTGTCGTCGATGCGCATCGTCCGGACGTAGCGGCCGAACCCCGCCTCGACGCCGTCCGGGGGCGCGAAGCGCGGGATCACGGTCTTCGCCTCGGGGTCTCGTCCCCATCGGAACCAGATCACCGCCATGAGCGCGAGAAGGACGACAGGCATCGCAAGGTGGAGCGCCCTCCACGGCGACGGGGTCCACTTTTCGAGCGCCTGCGCCGGCGTCGCGGGCGGCGCGACGATCCCCTT
>CALFXN010000450.1 GCA_937957815.1 uncultured Synergistales bacterium | reverse complement strand
CGCGCACCCTCGAGGCGGCCGGAGACCCCGAGTGACCGGCCGCCCGCTGGGTTGGCCACGGTTCAGCTTGTCCTGTCCCGTTTCGCGGAGAGATTGACTACCGCGAAGATCGAAGTGCCCGTGATCAGGAGGAACGAGAGCGCGTTGATCACGGGGGTCGATCCGTCGCGGACCTGCATATACATGTTCATCGGCAGCGTCGCCTGCGACCCCACCGTGAAGCTGGTCGTGTTGAAGTTCTCGAACGACATCAGAAACGCGACCGCCGCCCCGCCGATGATCGACGGGCGGAGATACCGGAGCGTGATGAACCACAGAACCTCCGCCCGGTTCGCGCCGAGGTTGTAGGCCGCCTCCTCGAGCGTCCGGTCGAATTTTCTGAGCCGCGCGGAGACGACGAGCGCCATGATCGTCGAGATGAACGACGTCTGCCCGATGACAACGAGCCAGAAGCCCGGAACGAGCCACGTCACGTAGACGCCGAAGAGGTTCTCGATCGCGACTCCCACCGTATTCGCGAACATCAGGATCGAAATGCCGAGGATGACTCCGGGGATGACAAGCGGCGCGATCATGAGGAAATACAGCGCGCTCTTGAACCGAAAATTCTCCTGTTCGAACAGGAACGCGGCGCAGGTGCCGAAAAATGTCGAGAATACGGTCACGGCAAGCGCGACCCGGAATGACGTCGCGAGGCTGCGCAGGTTTGTCTCGTCGTGGAAGATGCCGTACTTCTGCGGACCGTCCCCGAAGAACCAGTCGAGCGTGAACCCCTCCCACGGCAATGACGGGAACATCGAGTCATTGAACGCCAGAACCATCGTCACGACGAGCGGCGCGAACAGGATGAGGAAATAGACGACGACGAAGAGATGGAACGAGCCCCTGTAGGCCTTCGACGACGGCAGCGAGCGGATCATTTGACCACCTCCCGCAGGCCCTGCCCCGTGAGCCTGAGCGCTCCCCAGATGATCAGCGAGGAAAGAACGAGCAACAGGAAACCGAACGCAGCTCCCTGATTCCAGTTGAAATAGAGGATGATCTGATTGTAGATCTGTTCGGTAAACCAAAGCGAGTTCTTGCCGCCCATCAGGTTCGGCGTGAGATAACTCCCGAGAACGAGCATGAAGACGATGATGCCGCCCGAAACCAGTCCCGGAGTGCAGTGAGGAATGATGATCGTCCGCCAGATCGCGGCCTTCGACGCTCCGAGATCACAGGCGGCTTCGATGAGCGAGTCGTCGAGCGCATCCATGACCCCGATGACCGGAACGACCATGAACAGCATACTCGTGTAGACGAGCCCCATGACCATCGCGACGTCGTTGTACAGCATCTCGACGGGCTGCCGCAGCAGGCCGGCGGAAACGAGCAACCTGCTGACCACGCCGCTTTCACGCAGCAGTATGATCCATCCGTACACGCGGATGAGCTCGCTCACCCAGAACGGAACGAGGACGAGAACCATCAGGAAGCCGCTCATCCGGACGTGGGCGACCTTCGTGATGTAGAACGCGACCGGAAGCGCGACCACCATTACGATGAAAGTGACCACAATCGAATACAGTGCCGTCCTGACGAACGTCAGCCAGTAGATCGGCTCGTTGAAAAAGGCCATGTAGTTGCCCAGCGTGAAACCTTCTCCCTGAGACGTCGTGAAGGAGAGCCGAAGGAGTTCCAGGTGCGGCAGGACGATCAGGAGCAGCAGCCAGAGCGCCACAGGCAGGAAGAAAAAAAGAAAGCCCCAGTTGAACCGACCGCTATTTCCCATCGTAGAGCTTCCAGTCGCCCTTCGCGAAACACAGGGCCGTGGATACGTCCCAGCCGATGCGAATATGGTTGCCGACGCCGATATGATCGTACTGTCGCGTCTGCGGCAGCATCACGACAAGCTCGTCATCCGTCCCTTCGGACGATACCAGGAGACCGCTGTTCCC
>CALFXN010000449.1 GCA_937957815.1 uncultured Synergistales bacterium | reverse complement strand
CGAGATCTACACTCTTTCCCTACACGACGCTCTTCCGATCTTGGGGATTATAGAATGTCATTTCGGAGTCGATGTCCAGAAGGTCCATGTGTGCTTCCCAGTACGCCTTTATCGTGCCGACATCACGCCAGTACGGTTTGTCGAGGCGCCAGTACGGATGTCCTGTTCCCGGGAGATGGTTGGTCGAAAAGTCATATGCGAACACGCAGCACCGGGAGACGAGTTTCGGGAGGATGTTTTTCCCGAAATCGTGCGACGAGGATTCGTCCATCGCGTCTTCGATCAGACATTCTTCGAGGACCTCGCGCTCGAAGATGTAGTTCCCCATGGACACGAAACTGAAGCCGGGGTGTCCCGGGATCTCGGGCGGGGTGGGAGGCTTTTCGACGAATCCGGTGATCATCCCGCGCGGATCGACCCGGATGCAGCCGAACTGATGCGCCTCGCTGCTCGGGACGACATTGGCGGCGACGGTGATGTCGGCCTTCCGGTCCATGTGGTATTCCAGCATCTGGGTGACGTCCATCTTGTAGATGTGATCGGCGGCGAAGATGCAGATCCGGTCGGCGTCGTAGAGCGTGATCAGGTGGAGGTTCTGGTAGACGGCGTCGGCCGTCCCCTGGAACCAGTGTTCTCCGCTCCACATCTGCGCCGGAGCGAGCGTGATGAAATAGTCGCGGCCGCGCAGTGCGCCGCCGAAGTGCCAGCCTCGTTCGATATGTTCGTTCAGGGATTGGCTCTTGAATTGGACGAGAACGTATACCGAAAAGATGCCGCTGTTGACCAGATTCGAGAGTGCGAAATCGACGATCCTGTACTTTGCGGCGAAATGCACGGCAGGTTTTGCCCGATACCGGGTCAGGGGCATGAGACGTTCCCCTTTCCCTCCGGCCAGGACCATGCCCAGAACGCGTCCGAACTGGCCCGACACCATGGAACCATCCCCCTTCATCGAAAGATCCCGGAGCGAGGGTCCGCCCGGGTGATTACGGCTTCTGCGAGAGGAGCGACAGATAGAGCGCCTTGTATGCGGAAGCGGACCGTTTCCATCCGAAGTCGGTCTTCATGCCGCGTCTTCGGATCTCGTTCCATCGTTTCGTGTCGC
>CALFXN010000448.1 GCA_937957815.1 uncultured Synergistales bacterium | reverse complement strand
TTGTCTCCCTCCCAGGCCAGGAAGGCGACAAGAACATACCGCCCAAGGGCAAGTTCGCGATCGTCGGCGCTCTGGCCGTCGGCGATGATATCCCCTGCGCGGACACGATCGCCCTTCCAGACGATGGGGCTTTGGTGGATGATGGTCCCCTGGTTCGACCGACGGAATTTCACGAGTTTGTATTCCTTCCGCCGTTCGCCGTTCTCGCCGGAACGAATGACTATTGTACATGAATCGACATAGTCGACAATGCCGTCTTCCTCCGATACGACACAGGACCCGGAATCCTTCGCGATTCTGTGTTCCATCCCGGTTCCGACGAAAGGAGCTTCCGGACTGATCAGCGGTACCGCCTGACGCTGCATGTTCGATCCCATCAGCGCCCGGTTCGCGTCGTCATGCTCCAGAAAGGGAATCAGAGCTGTCGAGGCAGACACGATCTGCTTCGGCGAAACGTCGAGATACTGGACCTCCTCTTTCGGAACCGTCACGATCATCGAACGGAACCGGGTGTGACTTTCCTCCTCGAGGATCGTTCCGTCCGGCGCGAGGGGCGTGTTCGCGCGACCGACGTACGCATTGTCCTCCTCGTCGGCGGACAGATAGACGATCTCGTCGATGACGCGTCCGTCGACGACTTTCCGTCGCGGTGTCATCAGGAATCCGTATTCATTGAGCAGGGAATACGTCGCGAGGGACGTCACGAGACCGATGTTCGGCCCTTCGGGCGTTTCGATCGGACATACCCGTCCGTAATGCGTATAGTGGACATCGCGCGCCTCGAATCCCGCGCGCTCCCGGCTCAGACCTCCTGGGCCGAGAGCCGAGAGCCGGCGGCGATGTGTCACTTCCGCCAGCGGGTTTGTCTGATCCATGAACTGCGAGAGCTGCCCCGAACCGAAAAATTCGCGCAACGCGGCCGCAATCGGGCGGACGTTGATCAGGTCCCGCGCCATGGCTTTTTCGAGATCGGGGATCGTCGTCATGCGTTCGCGTGCGATTCGTTCCATCCGGAGAAGGCCGATGCGGATCTGGTTCTGAAGGAGTTCTCCCACTGACCGGACGCGCCTGTTCCCCAAATGATCGATGTCATCATCCATGGCTTCCGGATTCTTCAGGTTGATGAGCCCGAGAATGATGCTTTTGACATCCTCGAACGTCAGCAGGCGCTGGTCTTCAGGAACCGAAATGCCGAGTCTGCGGTTCATCTTGTACCGTCCGACGCGACCGAGATTGTAGCGCCTCGTGTCGAAGAAGAGGCTGTGGATATATTCCCTGGCGTTTTCAATCCGAGCGGGCTCGTTCGGACGCAGCCTGCGGAACATTTCCAAGCTGGCTTCGTCGGTGCTCGAGGTTCTGTCCTTTTCGATCGTGGCCGCTATGGAGCTGCCGATATCCCATACGGATACCTTCGTGCGTCCGAGCGCCGCTATTCTTTCGAGATGCTCCTTCGTGAGACGGTCATTTCTCGCGACGACGACGTTGCCTTCCTGGTCGAGAATCGCGGAAGCCGTCAATCGCCCCCTGAGCTCTTCCTCGTCGAGGTCGACTTCGATCTCTCTTGCGTCGAACTTCGCGAGAATCTCATCGTTGTTCCGGACTCCGAACGCCTTCAGGAGGATCGTCACGGGAATCTTCTTCCGATTGTCGATGTTCACCGAAAGCATATCGCCGGGAGTCAGGCTGAACTCAAGCCATGCCCCTCGATCGGGGATGATTTTCGCCGAATACGATTCCTGCCCCGGAACCTGTTCGTCCTTCGTGAAATACACTCCTGCGGAACGCGCAAGTTGATTGACGACGACACGCTCGGTCCCGTTGATGATGAATGTCCCCCGATTGGTCATCAGAGGGAAGTCTCCGAGGAAGATCTCTTCCTCCTTGATTTCCATGGTCTTTCTGTTGACCAGACGGATCGTCGACCGTATCGGCCTGGACCACGTCAGGTCCCTCTGACGAGCCTCTTCTTCCTCGGTGCTCGGCTCGTCGAGAAAGTACTTCACGAATTCGAGCGCAAAGGAGCCATCGTAACTTTCGATCGGAAAAACCTCGTGGAGAAGTTCCTGGAGCCCTTGCTCAGCGCGCTCATCCGGATGGACCGAATCCTGATAGAACCAGCGGTATGAATCTCGCTGAACCTCAATCATATCGGGGATTTCGACCAAATCGCGGGCGCGACCGA
>CALFXN010000447.1 GCA_937957815.1 uncultured Synergistales bacterium | reverse complement strand
CACTCGATGCCGCTGATTCGGCCGCCCTCGCCCTGATGACGTCGCTTTTCGGGCGGGAATGCTGCCAGATCGTCCGGATGTGGGATAATGATCCTGAAGACGAGAGAACGGGAGGTACAAGCCCGATGACCCAGATTCACGCGCGGATGACTGCTGGAGGCAACATGCGGAGCATTATGGAGTACGATCCATCGTTCCGGACTGTCGCCTACTTTTCCATGGAAGTCGGCATCAAGAAGTCGATCCCCACGTATTCCGGAGGCCTGGGGCTCCTCGCGGGAGACATCCTGAAGAGCGCGGCCGATCTCGGGATACCGATGGTTTGCATCACGCTCCTCTACAGGAAGGGATACTTCGAGCAGACCTTCAATTCGGAACACTGGCAAATCGAAAAACCCGTTCTTTGGCATCCGGAGCAGGAACTGACCCAGCTTCCGAACGAAGTGTCGGTGATGATCCAGGGACGCGAGGTGCGCGTCCGGAGCTGGGTGTACGAGATCATCGGGCATACGGGATACTCGATCCCGGTCTACTTCCTCGACACGGACGTCGACGGCAACAGCCCCGACGACCGCAAGCTCTGCTGGAGCCTCTACGGAGGCGACCAGCTCACGCGGATCTGTCAGGAGATCATCCTCGGCGTCGGAGGACTCAGGATGCTCCGCGACCTCGGCTATACGAACACCAGTACGTTTCACCTCAACGAGGGACACGCCGGATTCCTCACGCTCGAACTCATGCGGGAACTCGGGTATTACGACGAGCAGAAGATCCGCGATCAGGTCGTCTTCACGACCCACACGCCGGTGCCGGCGGGGCATGATTTCTTCAGGTTCGATCTCGTCGAGCGCGTGATGGCGCCGGAACCGCTCTCGACGTTGAAGCGGATGCTGCCGAACGCCGAAGGGGTCTCGATGACGGAACTCGGGCTCAGATTCAGCCGGTACACGAACGCGGTCTCCAAGCGCCACGCGGATGTGAGCCGCAGGATGTTCAACGACGAGACGGTCGACAGCATCACGAACGGGGTTCACCCGTCGACGTGGGTCAGCCCGGGGATGGGGAAACTCTTCACGCGGCATATTCCCGGATGGGAAAACGATCCCGGGCGCCTCGTCCAGGCGCTTCAGCTTCCGGACGACGACCTCTGGGCCGCGCATCAGGCCGCGAAGATGCGCCTGTTCGCGCGGATTCTCGAGACGACCGGACGACAGCTCGACCCGGACATCCTCACGATCGGCTTCGCACGGCGGGCCGCGCAGTACAAGCGCGCCGAGCTGCTCCTCTCGAACGTCAAGAAACTGACGGAAGTCGGCGCCAGGAAAATCCAGTGCATCTTCGCCGGCAAGGCCCATCCCCGCGACGACGGAGGCAAGGCGCTGATTCAGAGACTGTTCAACTCGGCACAGAAGATCGAGGAAATGATCCCCATCATCTTTCTCGAGAACTACGACATGGAACTCGGCGCGCTCCTGACGCAGGGGGTCGATCTGTGGCTCAACACGCCGCAGCGGCCGATGGAGGCTTCGGGGACGAGCGGCATGAAGTGCACGCTGAACGGGATCATGAACTTTTCGGTGCTCGACGGCTGGTGGATCGAAGGGTGGATCGAGGGAGTGACCGGGTGGTCCATCGGGCCGGAACCGAGCGAATCCGATCTCATCCACTACGACGAATCGCTCGACGCGATCGATCTGTACGCGAAGCTCGAAACGGCGATCATCCCGAGATACTACGAGGATCGTCCCGGATGGATCCGGATGATGAAACACGCGATCGCGCTCAACGCCAGCTTCTTCAACACGCACAGAGTCGTCCGGGAGTATTGCGAAAAGGCGTACCACATCGGTCTCCGGGGGGTGTAATCAATGTCACGGAGGAGCCGGAACGTCCGAACGAAGGAGGGGCCGGTACAGCCGAAAGTCCTGCACGTCACTTCGGAGATGGCGCCGCTCGTCAAGGTCGGCGGGCTCGGCGACGTCGTCGGCTCCCTGCCCGCGAGCCTGAACGCGATGGATACGGACGCCCGCGTCCTGATTCCCGCATACGCAGGCGTTCTCGACCGGGTTTCAGACGAGGGGTTCCGCCTCACGAGGCTGACACGCACGGTGGAAACCGCGCTCCGCTGGAGCGTGATCCGCTCGCGCATCTGGCGCGCGCTCGTGAACGGCGTTCCCGTATACCTTCTCGAGAACGACGCGCTCTACGGTTCTCCCGCTCCATATCCCGACGTCCTGACCCCCGACAGCGTCGTTCCCTTCGCGTTCCTCTCGCTGGCCGCGCTCGACCTTCACGCGGCCGTGAGATGGAAACCGGACATCATCCACTGTCACGACTGGCCGACATCGCTCGCATCGATCGCGCTCAGATGGCACCGGCACTACAGGACCATCCCTCGGAAGCCGTTCTCGGTCCTCACGATTCACAATCTCGCCCATCAGGGGATTCTTCCCAGGAAGGTCCTCGACGAGTGGGGCATCGCGGAAGACGCTTTCGCGATGGACGGGATCGAATTCTACGGGGACGTCAATCTTCTGAAGGGAGCCATCGTCGCGAGCGATCGCGTCACGACCGTGAGCCCGCGATACGCCGCCGAGATCCTCACGGAAGAGGGCGGCGCGGACTCTCGGGAGTTCTCGGCGAACATTCCGGGAAGCTCTCCGGAATCCTGAACGGACTCGACACGACCCTCTGGAACCCCGAGAGGGATTCCGCGATCTCCTGCCGTTTCGGAGCGTCACGCCCCGAAGGGCGCCTCGAATGCCGGAAGGCGTTTCTCGAGGATATCGGATGGGACGACGACGGCTCACCGCTGTGCATCGTGGTTTCCCGCCTCGTCCGGCAGAAGGGGCTCGATATCCTCATCCCGGCGATTCCGCGCATTCTTTCGCTCGGCGCGAAAGTCGTCATCATCGGGAAGGGGGAATCCGCATTCGAGGAACGCCTCGCCGCGATGGATCCGACGTTTCCCGGCAGGGTCCGGACGATCCTGACATACGACGAACGTCTCGCGCACGCGGCCTACGCAGGGGGAGACATCTTCCTGATGCCGTCGAACTTCGAGCCGTGCGGCCTCTCGCAGCTCATCTCCCTGCGATACGGCGCCGTTCCGGTGGTCCGCGCCGTCGGCGGTCTGGCGGATACGATCAGCGACGCCGACGCATCCCCGAACGGATACGGGTTCACGTTCGACGCCTATGACGCGGACGCCCTCGTC
>CALFXN010000446.1 GCA_937957815.1 uncultured Synergistales bacterium | reverse complement strand
ATCGGAAGGTTCGCGGAACTCCTGCACGCGGCCGGGATCGCGTGTCGCGTCGACTAGCGTTCGGAGGCGGAAGCGGCGTCCATCGAGCCCGATTGTATCCCGTTGCCGCGACCGTTTTCGCGTCGTCCCGGCAATGAGACGCGGGAATGCCGGCGCTCCTGATACAATAGCACCAGGCGCGTTATGGGCAAAATTCGCGCCTTTCTGGAGGGATGACCATGCGAAAGACGGCTCCGGCCGGAATTCTGCGCTTCCTGAACGCTCCGGCGCGACGGCAGGCGGCCGGATCGAACGGATATCGCCCCGGCCCCATCGACTTCGCATCCGCCGACGCCGCGCGGGCGAAGCTCGAGGAAGGCCGCTCCGGGAGGACGGCGCTGCCGCTTCCGCTCCTCGCGGCCGGGAGGCGGTTCCGTAAGAACACGGGCGCCTGACGTTGCGCGCACTCCTTCGGGTGCTCCGCGCGGACATGACCCGAAAAACGAGATGCGTATGATGGAACTCTGGACGAGGATTCGAAATTTCTCCCGATGCGTGAAACGGATTATTTCGTTCCGGAACGAAACGCGCGGGAGCGACACGGAGGGAGAGAAGCATGACGGACAACTATTACGCGCAGAAGCTGAACGCCTCGAACCTGTACCGCGTGTACGAGACGCGGATCGAACGGGTGAAGCGATACCTCGACGCGGAAATCGACTTCGTGCGCCGCAGCCTGCGCGGCGACGAACGAGTCCTCGAACTCGGGGCGGGGTACGGGCGGATCATGAAGAAACTCGCCCCCTTCGCGGCATCGATTACGGGGATCGATATCTCGGAGGACTCCGTCGCGTTCGGGCGGGAGTATCTCGCGGACGCGACGAACTGCCGCATCGAGACGATGGACGCCCACGCGATCGCGTTCGACGCGGAGTTCGACGTCGTCCTCTGCCTCCAGAACGCCCTGTCGGCGATGAAGGGCGACGCGGCCGACACGGTCGCGCGCTGCGTGAAGTCCCTCGTTCCGGGCGGAACGCTCTATTGCAGCAGCTACAGCCCGAAGTTCTGGGAGCATCGGCTGGCCTGGTTCCGCGAACAGGCCGACAAGGGACTCCTCGGCGCGATCGACGATGAGAAGACGCGCGACGGGCTCATCGTCTGCCGTGACGGCTTCGTCGCGCGGACCTTCTCTCCCGGCGACCTCGAATCACTCGGACGCGCGAGCGGATATCCGTACAGAATCGAGGAGGTCGACGACTCGAGCGTGTTCCTCGTGATCCGGAAGGGAGCGTGAGCCCCTTCCGCCGCGATCGCCGCGGAACATGCGTTCCGGATTCTCAGTTCCGGCGTCCGGCGAGACGCTTCAGGTCCCCGAGGAACATCCCGACCTTTTCGGGCTTCGTCGCCCAGGACGTCACGAGCCGGATCGAAGAGTGCGCTTCGTCGGTCCGCGACCACACGTAGAAGCCATACGTCTTCTGCAGGTCGGCGATCATCGCGTCCGGGAGGATCGGGAAGATCTGGTTCGTCGGGGACTGCGTGAGGAACGGAAAACCGAGTGCGGCGATTCCGCCGGCGAGCTCGGCCGCCATCGCGTTGGCGTGCCGCGCGAGGTCGAAATAGAGGGAGTCCTCGAAGAGCGCCGCGAATTGCGCCCCGATCAGGCGTCCCTTCGCGAGAAGCGCGCCGCGCTGTTTCATGTGGAACCGGAAATTTTCCCGCAGTTCGGGCCGCGTGATTACGATCGCCTCGCCGAGGAGGGCGCCGTTCTTGGTGCCGCCGATATAGAACATGTCGACGAGGCGCGCGATGTCCGCGAGCGTCACGTCGGATTCTTCGCAGGCGAGCGCCGAGCCGAGCCTCGCGCCGTCGAGGTAGAGACAGAGCCCCTTTTCGCGGCAGACCGCCGAGATCGCTTCGAGGTCGGTCCTCCGGTAGATCGTTCCGACTTCGGTCGAGTTCGAGATGAAGACGACCCGCGGGCGGACCATGTGTTCGTCCGTATGCGCGTCGACGAGCGCTCGGATCTGGTCTGGAGCGATCCTGCCGTCCAGGGAGGGGAGCGCGTGGACCTTGTGTCCCGTGGCCTCGATGGCGCCGGTTTCGTGGACGTTGATGTGGCCGGACTCGACGGCCACGACCGAGTCGAAGGACCGGAGCATGGAGTTCAGGCAGAGCAGGTTCGCCTGCGTGCCGCCGGAGACGAAATGGACGGCCGCGTCGGAGGCGTCCGCCCGCTTTCGGATCATATCCGCCGCGCGGATGCACAGCGAATCGTTGCCGTATCCGTCCTCCTGATCGAGATTCGTTCCGGCGAGAAGTTCCAGAATTCTCGGGTGCGCTCCCTCCGAGTAGTCGTTGAAGAAACGGTATGCGTACATCGGATAGACCCTCCCTGCGATACGTCGGTGTCTCGTCCCGCGGATTCGGAATCTCCCGCGGTTCTTTCTCCGGCGCAAGTATACATCCTCTCGGACGAGGCGGGGGGGATGTGGCATAATATCGTTGTATGCGATTTTTCCGAAGGAGGAACGAACCATGATCGAAAATTACGTCGCCGCGCTGAAGGACGAAATCGTCGAGGCCGTGTGCGCCTCCGTTCGCATCTCGAGCGTCGCGGGGGATCCGGAACCTGGCGCGCCGTTCGGTTCCGGGCCGAAAAAGGCGCTCGACTGGACGCTGGATCTCGCGAAACGCATGGGTTTCCGGACCGGCAGCGTGGACAACATGGCCGGTTGGGCCGAGATCGGAGAGGGCAGCGAAATGGTCGCGGTCCTGGGACACCTCGACGTCGTTCCCGAAGGCGACGGATGGACCTATCCGCCGTACGGCGGCGAGATTCACGATGGCATGATCTACGGCCGCGGAGTGCTCGACGACAAGGGGCCGACGATCGGGGCGCTGTTCGCGATGAAGGCGGTCCGGCAGAGCGGCGTGAAGCTCTCCCGTCGGGTTCGCGTGATCTTCGGGACGAACGAGGAACGCGGCAGTGCGTGCATGAAGCGCTACGTCGAGTCGGGGCAGGATCTTCCCGTCGCGGGGTTCACGCCCGACGCGGAGTATCCCGTGATCTTCGCGGAGAAGGGCGTTCTCGGCCTGGACCTCGAGTCGCAGTTCACGCCGGAAGGGCCCGTCCGGGTCGTGTCGATGTCCGGCGGCGTCGCGAAAAACGTCGTCGCGGAACACGCGACCGTCGAAATCGAGACGGACTCCCCAGGCCGCAAGCGCGTCCTCGACGCGGCGCGCGCGTGGAAGGGACCGGATAAAAGCTCTGTCACGATCGCTGAAGCGGGGAACAGAGTGACGCTCGCGTTTTCCGGCGTTCCCGCGCACGGTAGCACTCCCGAAAAAGGAGTAAACGCGATCCTGTGCCTCTTCGACTTCTGCGCCGGCCTCAATCTGCCCGGCCGGCAGGGGGCCTTCTTCGCCGACGCGGTTCGCCTGATCGGGCATGAAACCGACGGAAAGAGCCTCGGGGCGGCGATGGCCGACGATGTGTCCGGCCCGCTGACCGTGTGCGTCGGAATGCTTTCGGGCGACGAGAAGAAAGCGTCGTTCACGATCAACATCCGCTATCCGATCTCGAAGAAGATGGCCGACGTGATGACCCCGATCGAAGCGGCCTTCGGCGCGAGCTGCGTCCGCATCGCGGGAACGAGCAACGCGAACCCTCTTCACGTCCCGAAGGATTCGGCGCTCGTGACGACGCTGCGCCGCGTCTACAGCGAGGAGACGGGCACGGACCCGGAACCGCTCGCGATCGGCGGCGGAACGTACGCCAAGACGATGCCGAACGTCGTGGCCTTCGGCCCGATCCACCCGGGGCAGGACTACGTGATCCACGCGGCCGACGAGTGCTGGTCCGTGGACGACCTCATGGGCGCCGTCCGGATGGCCGCGAAGGCCATGATCGAACTGGCGAAGTAGCGACGCCTCACGACGCAAACAAGAGAGGGGCGGCCTGAAAAGGCCGCCCCTCCGTGTTTCCGCGAAATCCTCCGACGGGAGATGTCCTAGGAAACGAACCGGACGCCCTCGACCGCCGTGATGCCGAGCCCCGGCGCGTCGGGCAGCGAAATGGCGGAGCGTTCGTACGTCGCGCCCCCCGTGACGGGGTCCGCGCTGCACAGGATCGGCGGGTCCATGTCGTAGCGCGTGAAGATCCGCTTCGCGGACGCGAGGTGGCACGCCGCCGTGACGGAAACCTTGCTCTCCATCATCGCGCCGATCATGCACTCCACGCCGGCCGTCTCGGCCATCGCGCAGATCTTGAGCGCCTGGTGGATGCCGCCCGTCTTCATGAGCTTGATGTTGATCAGGTCCGCCGCGCGCATCGACAGGATCGTCATCGCGTCGCGCGCGGAGAAAACCGCCTCGTCGGCCAGAATCAGCGTCTCCACCGAATCGGTGACGGTCTTGAGCCCGTCGAAGTCGTACCCCTTCACGGGCTGTTCGACGAGTGCGATGCCGCGCCCCTTGTCCTCCATGAAGCGGATGGCCCGGACGGCCTCCTTCACGGTCCACCCCTGATTCGCGTCGGCCCGGAGCAGAATCCGCTCGCCCACGGCGTCGCGGATCGCAGTCAGGCGCTCCATGTCCTTCCGGAGATCCGTTCCGACCTTGATCTTGAGCGCGTCGTAGCCCTCCGCGACGGCCTCCATGCTGTCGCGCACCATCTCGTCGGGTTCGTTGACGCTGATCGTGTAGTCGGTCGAAATGGCGCGTCCGTCGCCGCCGAGAAGCCGGTAGAGCGGCATTCCGAACTGCTTCGCGCGAAGGTCGTAGAGCGCGATGTCCACGGCCGCCTTCGCCGATCCGTTGTGGACGAGCGAATTCCCGAGCGTCGTCATGATGTCGTCGAAGTCGTCCATGTCGCGCCCGACGAGCAGGGGCCGGATGCGCTCCCCGATCGCGCCCGCGATGGAGCCATCCGTGTCGCCCGTGATGACGGCCGTCGGCGGCGCCTCGCCGTACCCCGCGAGGGCGGCGTCCGTCTCGACGACAACGATATTCGTAACCACCTCTTTGGCCACCCGGAGAGCGGTCTTGAATGGCTTTTTGAGCGGTATGGCGAGTTTCCCCAGCCGGATGTCCGTAATCCTCATATCGTCACACCTACACCATCATCGAGAGGATCTTCGCCACCATCAGCCCTCCGGCGGTTCCCACGACGTATCCCATCAGCGCCATCAGGACGCCCACCGGAACGAGCGTTTCCTTGTAGGACGCGGCCAAAACGGGCGCGGAGGCCACGGCGCCGATGTTCGCGAGGCTCGCGACGGCGCACGTGAAGAGGTCGAGCTTGAAGATCTTGGCGATGATGCACATCAGCACCATGTGGATTCCGAGGATCACGAAGCCCGCCGCGAGGTAGTAGGGCGCGTCCGCGAGTTCCTTGAACGAGGCGCGAGAGGCGATCAGGCAGATGACGAGGTAGAGCATCGTCACGGAGACCTGCGAGGAGCCCGGGACCTTCGACATCGGCGTGAGCGCTCCGAGAATGCCGAGAATCGTCGCGATGACGATCGTCATTGTGCTCACCGAGAGGAAGTCGCTCTTTCCGAACAC
>CALFXN010000445.1 GCA_937957815.1 uncultured Synergistales bacterium | reverse complement strand
GAGATAAGGCCACGTGACTGGAGTTCAGACGTGTGCTCTTCCGATCTTCCCTCTTCAATACGGTACAGATCTACATGAATCAGGCGCGGTTTCGTCGGATATTCGTGAACGAGTGTGAATGACGGACTGCGGACCGCATAGAACCCTAACCCTTGCGCCAGTCCCCGCATGAAGACCGTCTTTCCCGAACCGAGATCGCCCCGCAGGAGGATGCACAGATCCCTTTCGATATATCCTGAAAAAAAACTTCCGAAGGATAATGTCATCTCCGAAGAATCCGAGACGATACTAAGAAAGTACTTTTCCATCTTACGAATCCCTCTTCCTTCCGGAACGACGAAACAGAATGACGATGAGCAACACCGTCGCGACAGCAACAAGGAGAAAGGAAAGCATTCCGCCTGCCTGAAGCAACTTCGGATGCATTCTTCTGACTCCGACGAGCAGCAGAAACGACATAATGCAGCCGAGAGCAGTGTTCTTCAAGCCTTTTCGACGGATCTGTTCGGTTTTCCGTATCTCTTCATCCCAGTCGATTCGACGACGACGCATTGTCGTTTTTTCCTCTTATTCCTGCGATAACTCCCGGAAATTCCTCTGCAATTTCTCCAGCAAGCATCCCGATCGTGCCGAAACGCTCCTCCCATTTCGCGCCGCTCTTTCCGTGAATCCACGCCGAGGCGCACCCGGCTTCGTATGGTGCCATTCCGAACGCGAGCATGCTCCCCGCACACCCTGAAAGAACATCACCGGATCCCGCAACGGAGAGAGCCGGAGAGCCTCCGCAAATTACCGCGGCTCGTTTCCCGTCGTCCACAACTGTCGTCCACCCCTTCAGCAACACTGGTCCGTAGAGCTTCGAAATCTTCCTCGCCGCACCGATTCTATCGCTGCGGATTTTGTCCGCGGTGGTATTCAGGAGACGCGCCGCCTCTCCCTCGTGGGGCGTCAGAAGGACATCCGGACGCCTCTCGGAAACCATCCCTCCCGATGAAAGCCAGAAGAGCGCGTCCCCGTCAAACACCACGGGGAGCCCCCTCTGCCTCCACGAGGCTTCGGTCCACGCCCTCCCGCTATCCTTTCTGCCGATCCCGGGGCCGCAAACAAGAGCGGTACTGCTTGCCACATGCTCTTCGAGGAGCCGGAATTCATCCACATCCGGCGGTACGCTCCTGCAGATCGCCTCGGGAAAGCGCGATATACACGCCGAGACGGCACCTTCGGTCGAAATGAGGTGTACAACTCCTACGCCAGAACGCAACGCTCCATGCACGCAGAGGATAGGAGCTCCCGAATATTCTTCGGAGCCGGCTACAACGAGTAAAACGCCTTTTTTGTATTTGTGGCACGAGAAACCTGTTTCCGGAAAACGACTTCTGAAAATTTCTTCTCCCACGTCAAGAATAGTCGGTTCAGTATCCAGAATATGTTTTTCACCGATTCCAATTGTGCCGACAACGATACGTCCGGCTGCCTTCCGCGCCGGAAGCACGGCCAGACCGCTTTTCGCGGCAAGCAACGTCACTGTGAGGTCAGCCCGGACACATGGAGTAAAGACGTTTCCCGTCGTCGGATCGATCCCGCTAGGGATATCGACCGACACAACGCGTCGGGCGTTCAGGGAGAAAGTGATAAGACGCGAGATCTCTCCGCGCGGTTCTCCCATGGCCCCCGTGCCGAGAAGTGAATCGACGCAAACATCCGAATGCGATATCAGAGTTTCGACATCGCCGTCTCCGAGGTGTTCGCTTTCTTCCAGAGGGATCCCCATTCCGGAGAGAATGTTTCCGTGATATCGTGAGTCGCCCCGGTACTTTTCCACGGGACAGGCGACAAGAACACGAACATCCATCCGCCGCACGGCGAGATGGCGAGCGACCACAAAGCCGTCACCCCCATTGTTTCCGGGACCGCAGAGGACACAGACACTCCGACATTGCGGAAAAGCGGACACGATTTCATCCGCCACCGACCTGCCGGCATTCTCCATAAGCAGCACACCCGGCATACCGTACCGTTGGAACGCGATTGCATCGGCTTCTCTGACACGAGCGGGATCGAAATATTTCATCGGTCGCTGTAATCTCCCTCGACGACGACACATGCCATCGCAAAATCGCCTTCATGGCTCATCGTAAGCCACGCTTTTCGAATTCCCTTCTCCCGCAGGAGGGAAGATACGTTTGAATTATAGCGAAAACACGGTCCATTTTCAGTCCTGACAACCCAGGCACCTTTCATGACGATTACGAACGTCGTTATTCCCGTCGCTTTCGCAAGGGCTTCCCGCGCCGCGAAAGAAGACGCGAAATGTCGCGCCGGAAGCGCCTGCTTTGCCGCATAGGAGATCTCTTCTTCGTGAAAGATCGAATCCCGAAAATGGGCGGACTGCAGAGCGCGCGTCATTCGCGTTATACTGCACAAATCGGCGCCTATTCCGAGTATCACTGTACTCACCCCCGCAAAACAAAAAAGGCGCCTTACGGCGCCCTCGGGCTTACTATGGTGGGTGGTAGAGGACTCGAACCTCTGACCTCTTCCGCGTCAAGGAAGCGTTCTTCCTCAGAACTAACCACCCAACGAAAAGAGATTCTACAGGCCCGCGCACTTCTTGTCAACGCTGATCCGAATTCTTTTTTCACGTGTTCAGTCGACGGACTTTCCCGCACCCTTCCCTGACATGGCTCCGCTTTTTTCGGCGGTCTTCGTCAGACACCGAACGATTGAAGCGGGAACACCTCCTTCAAGTAAGGCGGTTATCCCTTCGATCGTCGTTCCACCCGGAGTTGACACTTCGTCACGCAGGACTGCAGGGTGCTTGCCGCTTCGCAGCAGGAGTTCGGCGGAACCAGCCGCCGTCCATGACGCGGCTTTCAGCGCAAGGGCTGAAGGGAGTCCAAGCCGCACTCCGCCAAGGAGAAACGATTCAAGAAACGAGAAGAAGAATGCTGGGCCGGAACCCGAGATCGCCGTGATCGCGTTGAAAAGATGCTCCGGCAACGGGATGGCCTCGCCAAGCGTCCCGAAAGCGGTTTCAAGAAAATCGGTCTCTTCTCCCGTCGCATTATCGGGAAGGACATATCCGGTAAAGGCCCTATTGACTGCGGCACATATATTGGTCATGGCCCTTCCCCATCGGATTTCCGGCAATGCGTTCACAAGCGCCTCAAGAGAAACACCTCCGGCGAGGGAAATACAGAGCTTCCCGGCGAGGACATTCCTGAGCGGCGAAAGCACCTGGAAAAAGATGTTCGGTTTGATCGCGATACAAAGGATATCGCATCCCGAACACAGCTCTTCGGCGTTTTTACCGATCTCTGCCCCAAGAGAAGCGAAATGCTTCTTCTTCGTCTCGTCCGTATCAAAGACAGACACGCTGATCCCCTTCTGAAGAAGTCCCTGCGCCACCGCCCCTCCCAAGGCTCCAATACCGAGAATTCCAATTCTCCGGACTATGCCCATATCACTCATCTCCCGTTCGTGTCCTTCCCGTCCATTCGCGTACCCAGTGAAACATCCCGAGGGCTCCGGCAACCCCGGCATTCAACGATCCGGTTTCCCCGGATATCGGAATACGCAGTCGTTCGTCAGCCCGCTGCGATACAAGCCGGGAAACACCTTCTCCCTCCGCCCCGATCACAAGAACGCAACGGCCGGATAGTTTCGTATCCCAGAGAGCGCGCTCCCCATCCATATCGAGAACGCTTACCCAATACCCTTCCTGTTGCAGCTCGCCGATGCATGCAGCCACATTCTGCACGGAAACCATCGGAACCCTCAGGATCGCCCCCGCACTGGTCTTTACGGCGATACCCCCAGGCAGCGCGGATCGTCTTCTGGGAAAAAGAACCGCGCTCGCTCCGGCAGCTTCAGCGGTTCTCACAACGGCACCAAGGTTATGAGGATCCTGAATATGGTCCAGAAGGACCAACAACGAGGCTTCTTTCCCGTTCTCGGCCTTTAGCAGCCATTCCAGCGAACGACAGGGAATCGGCGAAATGCGAGCCGCAATTCCTTGCGTCGCCGTCGTTCCGCATTCCCGTTCGAGGAACGCAGGATCAACCGTATCGACAGGGATTCCGGCTGCCGACGCAAGGATACGGAACTCTGAGGTTTGTGCCGGCGAAAGCCGGGAAGAAAGAAGAACCCGCAATCCGTATTCAGGAGTCTTTTCGAGAAGATCTCTGATCGGTTGTCTTCCCCAGCAGAGATCGGGGGCGCTGTCGCCTTCGTTTCGTCTGATTTCCCCATCGTTCCGTCTCACTTCATCCGATCCTTTCCATACTGCCGAAGATACGACGCGGTATACCCTTTACCGGACGCGATAAGCCGGTCCGGAGATCCCTCGTCGACGAGCCGTCCTCCGCCGTTTCCTCCCTCGGGCCCCAAGTCGATGAGATAATCCGCTGATAAGAGCACATCGAGATTATGTTCGATCATCACAACCGTATTCCCGTTATCGACGATCCTGTTGATGATTTCCAGAAGTTTTCTGATATCGGTGTAGTAGAGTCCCGTCGTCGGCTCGTCCATAAGGTACAGTGTCGGCCCGGAAAAGCGTTTCCCAAGTTCCTTCGCGAGCTTGACGCGCTGCGCCTCTCCTCCGCTCAGTGTCAGGGCAGACTGGCCAAGGTGTATATACCCCAACCCCGCATCCTGTATCACCGAAAGTTTCATGGAAATCGCCGGAAGATCCCCAAAAAAGGCGACTGCGTCATCCACGGTCATCGCCAGTACGTCGGCTATCGAATGTCCCTTGTACGTCACATCGAGCGTTTCTCTGTTGTAGCGGCTTGCTCCGCACACCTCACACGGAACGTAAACATCCGGAAGAAACAGCATCGAGACCTTCACTGATCCGGCGCCGCCGCATGCCTCGCACCGTCCTCCGCGGACATTGAAGCTGAAACGTCCGGGTTTGTATCCACGGACCTTCGCTTCAGGAAGTTCGGCAAAGAGATCCCTGATAAGAGAAAAAACGCCAGTATACGTCGCAGGATTCGACCTCGGCGTCCTCCCGATCGGGCTCTGATCGACGAGAACGACATTCCGGAAGTGTTCCCCGCCGCATATCGCCCGATGTGTTCCGGCACGCTCCCGATAATCCCTGTCGAGAATTCTCCGGAGTCCCTTGTACAGCACGTCGTAGACGAAACTGCTCTTCCCCGATCCTGAAACGCCGCTGATACAGGTAAACACCCCGTGAGGAATCCGGACATCTATATTTTTCAGATTATTGTGCGCAGCTCCCTGCACGGTCAGCCATCCGGATGGAGTCCTGGTCCTTTTCCGTCGCACGATGCCGGTCTGTTCACCGCGCAAATATGGCCCCGTGAGGAACTCCGTACGGGAGACATCTTCGAACGATCCGCTGGATATGACCCGGCCTCCGAGTTCTCCGGCGGCCGGCCCCATTTCCACGATCGAATCGGCGGCCACCATGGTCTCCCGATCATGTTCGACCACGATGACGCTGTTCCCGAGATCTCTGATGGCAAGAAGCGTCCGGACGAGTCGCGACGTATCGCGCGAGTGGAGACCTATGGTGGGTTCGTCGAGCACATACATGACACCGCTGAGTTTGGATCCTATCTGAGTCGCCAGACGAATACGCTGGCTTTCTCCCCCGCTTAGTGTATCGGCACGCCGGTGAAGGGAAAGATACCCGACACCGACATCGCAGATAAACGAAAGCCTTTTCCGGATTTCCTGAATCGCCTGTCCGACAATCGCGGTTTCGTGAGCGGTCCAGTCGATATCGCGCAAAAGAACGAGAAGGTCGTCGATCGACATGAGAACCAGCTCGCCGATACTGCACCCGTGGACCTTCACGTTGAGAGCTTCCGGACAGAGCCGCAATCCTCCGCACGAGGCGCATGCGTCCTCGACACGGTATCCCTCGAGTTCTTCCTTGACATTTTCGGACTCCGTATCCCTCCAGCGATTTTCGAGCCACGGCAGCAGCCCTTCGTATCTTCCCATGTAAACCTTCGATTCGCTTCCGTCCTTGAAAAGCATCGGCACGCGCTCATCCGACCCGTGAACCACAAAACGCCGGACATCTTCCGGCAGCTTCGAAAAGGGAAGTGATAGATCCCACGAATATTTCTCGACGAAATGCTGGAGTTTTGAAAGCATGTAGTGCTTCTTTTTCCACGGCAAGATCGCCCCGTCCGGAATCGAACGGTCCGAATCGATCGAGAGCTCTTCGGAGAAGAATTCGTGGCTCCCGAGTCCGCTACAATCTTTGCACGCGCCATCCGGAGCGTTAAAGGAAAAAAGGCGTGGCTCGATATCCGGCATCGCGATACCGCAATCGGGACACACGAAGTTCGAGGATACGGTTTTTACAGTTCCGTCCTCCCCGAGAATCATGACGATTCCACCGCTGAGCGAGATTGCGTTCTCGATCGCCTCCGCGATTCGTCCTCTTCTGTCGCGAACCGCCAGGACGCGGTCGACAATCACCTCGATCGTATGCCGTTTGTTCTTCTCAAGCGGGATATCCTCCTCGAGCCAAAGAACATTGCCGTCGACCCGGACACGAAGAAATCCCTTCTCGCGCGTCTGGGTCAGAAGGTTTCGAAACTCCCCCTTCTTTCCCCGTACGAGCGGTGCGAGGATTTCGATCTTCTTTCCCTCGAATTCATCAAAAATACCTTTAATTATCTCATCGAGAGAATATCTGATTACAGGTTTCCCGCATTCCGGACAGTACGGTATTCCGATACGGCCGAAAACCAGGCGAAGGTAATCGTATATTTCCGTAACGGTCCCGACCGTCGATCGCGGGTTGTGGGAGGCACCCTTCTGTTCGATGGAGATCGCCGGCGACAAACCGGATATATCGTCGACGTCGGGCTTTCCCTGAATACCCAGAAATTGTCGCGCGTACGACGACAGGGATTCGACATAACGGCGTTGTCCCTCGGCATACAATGTATCGAACGCCAGCGACGATTTCCCCGAACCGGAAGGGCCCGTAATGACAACGAGCTTATTTCTTGGAATATCGATGTCGACGTTTTTGAGATTGTGTTCCCGGGCTCCTCGAATTCGAATCCAGTCCGTCACTCCGTTCTGTTCCTCCTTTTCGAGAGAGTATGGCATCCCGCAATTCGGCAGCCCGTTCGAAATCGAGCTTTTCCACGGCTTGCCACATCAGTCTTTCCAACTCTCCGATCGTTGTTTCGTTCTCTCCGGCACCCTTCTGGGCGACGCGGTTCCTTTCATGGTATTCCTCGGGAAGAAGCGAAACGATATCCTTACGGACCGTTTCCGGCGTAATTCCGTGAACTTCGTTGTACTCCTGCTGTTTTCGCCGTCTCCGAAGCGTTTCTTCAGTTGCGGATCGGATGCTTTCCGTTTCTTCATCCGCATACAAGACGACGATTCCCTGCGTGTTGCGAGCCGCTCTTCCCATCATCTGTATGAGCGAACGATGCGATCTGAGAAAGCCCTCCCTGTCGGCATCGAGTATCGCGACCAGCGACACTTCGGGCATATCCATCCCCTCCCGCAGGAGGTTGACGCCGACGAGGACCGAGACAGTTCCGGCGCGAAGATCCCGGATCAGTTCCGCACGCTCGAACGCGTTGAACTCGGAATGTATGTACCGAACCTTTATCCGGAGTTCCTGGAGGTATTCCGCAACATCCTCCGCCGAGCGTTTCGTCAGGGTCGTCACGAGAGCGCGCTCTCCCTTTTCCTCGATGACACGGAGACGCTCGACGAGATCGTCGATCTGTCCTTTGGCCGGCACGACACACACTTCGGGATCAAGTACTCCCGTGGGCCGTATGATCTGTTCGACGATTTGCGTCGACACCTCTCGTTCCCAGTCCCCCGGAGTCGCCGAGACGAAAAGGACCTGCTTCATGCGACTCCTGAATTCCTGCCAGTTCAGCGGGCGGTTGTCAAGACACGAAGGAAGCCGGAATCCGTTATCGACGAGAACCTGCTTTCTCGCCCTGTCTCCGTTGAACATGCCGTGAACCTGCGGCAATGTGATATGGGATTCGTCGACAATCAACAGGAAATCTTCCGGAAAGAAGTCGACAAGTGTCCCGGGTGGTTCTCCCGCGCTACGTCCGTCGAGATATCTCGAATAATTTTCGATTCCCGAACAATAGCCGACCTCAGAAAGCATTTCCATATCGTACCTGGTGCGCATGGAAATCCTCTGGGCTTCAAGAAACTTTCCTTCCGAGAGAAACAGCGATTCCTGTCGTTTCATCTCTTCCTCGATCAGGGGAAGCGCAGTTTCAACGGCATTTCTGTTTGTGACGTAGTGTTGCGCAGGGAAAATGGAAGCATACGGCAATGCCCGTTGAGAGCGTCCCGTAAGGGGATCGATTTCATCGATCCGTTCGATGCGGTCTTCATCGAAAAGCACTCTGATCGCGCTCTCTCCCGTCGACGGAAAGACTTCGACAATATCGCCCCGAACACGGAACGCTCCGGGTTCGAGCGCCATGTCGTTTCTGTCGTAGTAGTTATCTACCAGGCGTTCGAGAAAGGACCGTATATCCCACTCCTCGCCGACTGAAAATGGCAGAATCGCGTCTTCGTAGTTGGCTCGCTTCCCCAAACCATAGATGCACGAGACACTGGCAACGACGATAACATCTCGCCGCTCTATAAGGGATTTCGTCGCTTCGAGACGAAGCTTTTCGATTCTCTCGTTGATCGAGGCGTCTTTTTCGATGAATGTGTCCGTTGAAGGAATATACGCTTCAGGTTGGTAATAATCGTAATAACTCACAAAGTAGCGGACCGCATTGTTCGGAAAGAACGATCTGAATTCACTGTAAAGCTGAGCCGCAAGCGTTTTGTTGTGCGCAAGCACCAGTGTTGGCCGCTGAATCCGTGCGACGACATTCGCGACGGTAAATGTTTTTCCGCTTCCGGTGACTCCGAGAAGAGTCTGGTACGCATCTCCGCGCAAAATTCCAGACGTCAGCGATTCAATCGCCTGTGGCTGATCCCCGGAAGGAGGCCACGGAGAATTCAGTTCAAATCGTGCATCCCAGTACGGCGAACGGATGTGGTTCATTTCTTTTCACCCCAGTATGCGTCAGGCGAAACGGGTTTTTCAAGACAGAAGACCGGGAGTGCGCACAAGAGCCCACTCCCGGCATCGATCATTCCATACAAAAAGACATTGGACATGCCCATACCTCAGGTCAAAGAAGCTTCCTTCGTTTCTTCCGTCCGGCGTTTTTCAATGGAATCCCCGGCGTCGGACTCAGTCCTCCGTCCTCCGTTCAGTTGCAGGAGATCGTCAAGCTCCTTCCCCTCTATAATTTCCCTTTCGAGCAAAGCTTCGGCAACCAAGTCCATTTTGGATATGTTATCGACAAGAATGTTTCTGACCTTGTAGTAACATTCGTCCATTATTTTCTTGATTTCCTTGTCGATCTCATACGCGATCTCGTCACTGTAGTTTCTTTCCTCGCCGATGTCTCGTCCGAGGAAGACCTCCTGGTGCTTGTGTCCCAGCTTGACGAGTCCGAGCTTCTCGCTCATTCCGAATTCAGTGACCATTTGCCGGGCAATTTGCGTCGCCCGTTCAAGATCGTTTCCAGCTCCGGTCGTCACGTCTCCGAATTTGATTTCCTCGGCGACACGTCCACCCAAAAGGCCGCATATCCTGTCAATCATCTCCGAGCGCGACATCAGGAACCGGTCCTCCGTAGGCAGCTGCAACGTAAAGCCAAGCGCCATATGACCTCTCGGTATGATCGAAATCTTGTGAACAGGATCGCTTGAGGGAATGAATTTCGCAACAAGCGCATGCCCGGTTTCGTGATACGCAATAATCCGCTTTTCCCTTTCGCTGACGACGCGGCTTCGACGCTCCGGCCCGGCGATGACTCTGTCGATCCCCTCTTCAAACTCGCTCATTCCGATATCTTTTCTCCCCACGCGAGCCGCAAGTATCGCGGCCTCATTCACGAGGTTCGCCAGATCCGCCCCTACGAACCCGGGCGTTCTCCTGGCAATGACACTGAGATCGACATCTGGCGCAAGTTTTTTCTCTTCGGAATGAACCTTGAGGATCGCTTCACGTCCCTTGACGTCGGGTCTGTCGACGACGATATGCCGGTCGAAACGTCCAGGCCTCAGCAACGCAGGGTCGAGAATATCCGGACGGTTTGTCGCGGCGATCAGGATTATTCCTGTCTGTTCGTCGAAACCATCGAGTTCGACAAGAAGCTGGTTCAGCGTCTGCTCCCGCTCGTCGTGGCCTCCGCCGAGACCGGCGCCTCTCTGTCGCCCGACGGCATCCATTTCATCAATGAACACGATGCACGGCTGATATTTTCTGGCCTGATCGAAAAGATCACGAACCCGTGCCGCACCGACACCGACAAACATCTCGACGAAATCCGAACCGCTGACGCTGAAAAAGGGAACATCGGCCTCACCGGCCGAAGCACGAGCGAGAAGGGTTTTCCCGGTCCCCGGAGGTCCGAGAAGCAGAACTCCGCGAGGAACCTTCGCGCCCAGAGCGGTAAACCTTGCGGGATCTTTGAGGTACTCGACAACCTCGCGAAGCTCCTGCTTCGACTCCTCACAGCCCGCGACATCCTTGAACGTCACCTTCGGGCGATTGTCAAGAAACAATTTCGCCTTGCTCTTGGCGAAATTCATCACTTTGCCGCCGCCTCCCTGCATGTTGTACAGGAAAAAGACCCAGACACCTAAGAGAAGAAGCGTCGGAAAGAGCGATGACAACATATTTGCCCACCAGGGAGTTTTCTGGGGAGGCTCGATCTCAACCGTTACTCCCTTTTCGGAAATCTCCTTCGCAAGTTTCGCCGGCTCCGCCACGTAGGAGATGAACTCCCGACCGTCACGATACCGCCCCTTGATCGAATTTTCCCTGATAACGACGGATGTCACCGTTCCGTCGGCGACACCCTGAAGAAATGCGCTGTACGAAACCTCCATAGATTGTTGCGTGCCCTGCGGAGGAGCCAGAAAAACGTTGACGAGGCTGACCACGAGAACAATCAATATCAAATAGAGGCCAAGATTCTTCATCAGACGCCCCAATTACGCATTCTCTCCCCTTTCAGGCACTACAACATGGATTGACGGAACGTTCCGCCATCGCCCAGAATAGTCCAATCCATAGCCCACAACGAAATAATCTGGAATGACAAACCCTGTGTATCGGACTGCGACTTCTATTTTTCTCCGTTCTTTCTTATCCAGAAGCGCGCACACATGAACGCTTTCCGGTTCTCTCTCGTGCATCATCTTGACAAGATATGATAGAGTCAGTCCCGTAGATCGGAAGAGCACACGTCTGAACTC
>CALFXN010000444.1 GCA_937957815.1 uncultured Synergistales bacterium | reverse complement strand
ATACGAGATAAGGCCACGTGACTGGAGTTCAGACGTGTGCTCTTCCGAGCTGGGCATCGCCTTCACGATCCTTCGCGAGAACGACTACGGCTCCACCGAAGACGCGCTCATCGACAACTACGGCAAGATCACGGTCGAACTCGTGAACTCGCCGAAGGTCGGGAAGCACCCCGCGATCTGGAACCTGCCGCGCGCGCAATCCAGCTCGACCTTCCTGATCGACCCGAAGCACCCCGAAAAGCTCACGACGATCTTCGTGACGCTTCCCGCCTACGGCTACTCCATCCCGTTCCTGATGGGCGCGAACGCGACGCCGAAGGCGCTCATGGACGGCACGGTCTACCGGACGCAGAAGGAAGCCTTCCGCTACAGCGAGTTCTACGAGGCCGGCGTCAACGACGAGTGGCGGCGCTTCATCTACGCCGTCCGGCCCAAGGTCGAAAAGGGCGAGGACGCGACGAAGGACTTCAACGACTACTTCCTCAGGATGGTGAATCTGGTCCTGTCGATGAATAAGTAACCCGCACGGAACGCCGAATGACAGGCCCCCGCCGCATCATCCGCGACGGGGGCCTGTTTTCGCCGTCACCACACGTATGCTTCGGGTTGGCGGTTCGGAAGGCTCGGAAGCTGCGCCCGGATGACATCGACGTAATCCGGGTCGATGTCGGCGTAAATGACGCACTCCCGGTCCTCCGCGGTCGCGAGGACGACGCCCCACGGGTTGATGATCATCGACCTTCCGTAGGATTGGAAAGCGGGCTTCTTTCCGATCTGAGCCGGAGCCACGACATAGCACTGATTCTCGATGGCGCGGGTGCGGAGGATCGGTTCCCAGTGATCCTTCCCGGTGAAGAGCGTGTAATTGGCCGGAACGAACATGATGCGCGCCCCGCGAAGCGCCATGATGCGATAGAGTTCCGGGAAGCGCATGTCGTAGCAGATCGACAGGCCGACCTTGCAAAAGTCCGTATCGCACACCCGGATGGACTTCCCGGCTTTTTTCGTATCCGACTCCCTCGTCGAGGGGCCGTTCTTGATATCGACGTCGAACAGGTGGATCTTCTCGTACCGTCCCGCAAGGTTCCCCTTCGGATCGAACAGAAGGCACGTGTTGTAGAGCCGTTCTTCGCCCTCGATCCTTTCGCCGATGCTCCCGCAGTGCAGCCAGACGCCGTACCGCCTCGCGAGGGACGAGAACGCCTCCGACATGGGGCCGGGGATCGGCTCCGCATTCTCGAACGTCCCTTCCTTCGTCCCGATGTAATGCACGTTCTCGGGCATCGACACGAATTGCGCGCCTCGCCGCGCGGCTTCCGCGACGAATTTCTCCACAACGTCCAAGTTGCGTTCCTTGTCCGCCTGCGAATCCATCTGAATGGCGGCCATCACGAATCTCGACACGACACACCTCTCCTCTCGTTTGCGCCTCGTCGTCGCACAACGGCCACGAAGCGGCCTACAGCATCCCCCACATGCGCGGCAGGAACAGCGTGAGTTCCGGGAACGCCGCGATGATCGCAAGCGCCGCGATCGAGGCGACCACGAACGGCATGACCTTCGGGGCGAGTTCCTCCATCGACAGCTTGCTGATGCTCATGCCGACGAACAGGTTCGACGCGACCGGCGGCGTGATCTGCCCGATAGCGATGTTCACGGTGCACATGACGCCGAACCATATCGGATCCCACTTGAAATGCGCGACGATCGGCATGAACAGCGGGATGAAGATGTAAAAAATGGAGTTTCCGCCGATAAGCATTCCGGCGATCAGCAGGATGACGTTGATCAGCAGCAGCACCACGTTCGGATTGTCGGAAACCATAAGGATGACCGAGGCGGCCTTGTCTATCAGGCCGACGGTCTGCGCCGCCCACGCGTAGAGGCCTCCCATGCCGATGAGGATCATGACGACGGCGCTCGTGCTCGCCGAGAAGGCCAGCATCTCGTAGAAGACCTTCCACGTGAGCGTATGATAGATGAACACGCCGACGAACACGCCGTAGAATATGGACACCGCCGCCGCTTCGGTCGGCGTGAAGACGCCGCCGTAGATGCCGCCCAGGATGATCACGGGGGACAGGATCGCCCAGAACGCTTCCTTGAGCGCGTGCAGGAAATTTCCCTTGCGCGGCTCCGCCTTCCACCCGTTCTTGCGCGAGGTGAACCACGCCGCGGCGCACAGGCACGCGGACATGATCAGGCCGGGAATGAATCCCGCCGCGAACATCGCGCCGATCGACGTTCCCGTGATCGACGCGTACACGATGAACGAGATGCTCGGCGGAATGATGATCGCGATGCCGGATGCGGAGCTGACGACGGCCGTCGCGAACGCCTTGTCGTATCCGGCCGCAACCATTCCCGGGATCATGATGACCCCGATGACGGCCACGGTCGCCGGTCCCGAGCCGCTGATCGCGCCCCAGAGCGTCGCGACGAGGATGGCCCCGATCGCGAGCCCTCCCGTAATGCTGCCGACGCACTCCTTGACGAAGTTGATCAGCCTTTCCGCAATGCCCGCGCGCTCCATGATCGCCCCGGCCAGAATAAAGAAGGGGATCGCCAGAAGCGGCACCTTCGCGATATTGGCGAAGAACGAGTACGAAATGCTCTGCCATCCGAGGTCGTAGACCCAGATGATGGCGGCGGCGGACACTCCCATGGCGATCGCTATGGGAAGCTTGAGCATGAGAGGGACCAGGAACAGGAAAAGAAGCCAGAAAGCGGGATCCGCAAACAGCGTCTTCATATCGGAAATATCCTTCCCCGCGCGTCAGTACGTTCCATGCGCGAAGTCCTCAAACGTTCGCTGCAACGTCCTCAGAACGATGAGCGCCGACCCGATCGGAATCGAACTCGTAAACCACCAGACGGGGATGACGAGCGTCTCCGTCATCGCATTCAGGGCTATCTCGTCGAGGATCTCGGCGTAACCGCAATAGCCGAGGGCGATGAAAAACGCCACCGTTACCGCCTGGATGAGCGCGTACAGGACCGCGCGCACCGGCTTCGGAAACATGTCGTAGACCATGCTGACGGACATGTGCGCGCCGTCGCGGCACGCCCAGGCGCTGCCGAGAAACGCGAGCCAGACGAACAGATAGAGGTTCAGTTCTTCCGTGAAATTCAACGACAGGTTGACCACGTATCGCGAAATGACATTGATGAAGGCAAACGACGACATCGATAAGAGAATGATCGCCGTGAGGATCTTCTCGAAGTTCTTCGACAGGTACCGCAATGCGTTCACTTCTTCACCTCCGTTGCGGATACAGGGACCGAACGGGCGGGGAGGGGACGAAAGGGGGGCCGCCCCCTCTCCGCCGGTCGTCACTCGACCTTCCGGATCGTCAGTCCCGCGGCGCGCATGTCCTCTTCGGCCGCCTTCACGAGATCCTCGCCCACCAGCTTCATGTGTTTCTCGAAGACGCCCTTCGTCGCCTTCCGGAACGCCATGATCTCCTCGGGCGTGGATGTGTGGATCGTCACGCCGTTGTCAGCGAGCAGCTTTCTGGGATCGCGCGGAATGACCTTCTCATCGTTGGGAAGGAGGTTCCGCGCTTCCAGCCACTTGTACGCGCTTCCGTCGTCGAAGCCGAGCTGATTCAGCATTCCCGTGTAGACGCCCGCCTCCTCGGCGCATTCGCGGAGGATCTTCTGCGTGTCCGCGTCGAACGACGCCCAGACCTTCGAGTTCGCGACGAACGCCATCGCGGCGCACGTGTAGTTCCATTCGGTGACGAACTTGTGGAACTCGTAGACCCGGTACGGGATGATGACGTTGTAGGGGTTCTCCCCCGCGTCCACGATCCCCTGCTGGAACGCAGTCACCGCTTCGCTCCAGTTGATGTTGACGCCGTTCGTTCCGAGCGCTTCGAGCGTATCCTTGTACAGCGGCGACGAGACGAACCGGATCTTCACGCCCTTCATTTCCTCCGGCGTCCGCAGCGGCTTGTTGGAATGGAGCTGCCGAGGCGCGTTGTACCCCCACCCGAAGACCGTCACGCCGGCCTTGGCCGCGATGTCCTCGAGCATCTTTCCCGCCTTGCCGTGGACGATGGCCTCCATGGCCTTCTGCGTATTGCCGCTCGACGCGATGAACCACGGGAGCGTGAACAGGTTCATCGACGGAAGCTGCGTCGCCCAGTTCGCGGGACCGGCGTACGAAAAGTCGATCGTGCCGTTGCGCAGCATCAGGAGTTCATTGCTCTGCTTTCCGCTCAGAAGCTGCGCGGAATAGTACGGCTTGATGTTGAGCTTCCCGTTCGTCTTCTGCTGGACGAGCTTGACGAACATCGCCGTGCCCTGTCCCCAGATGGTGTTCTCGGTCAGGTTGCAATTCAGCTTGTACTCCGGCTTGAACTCCGCGGACGACGGAACGGCGAGCGCGCAGAAACACAGGCACGCAAGCGCTGCTGCGAGACATTTCTTCATGGCGCGTCCTCTCCTCTCGAAATGGGATTCGTTTACTTCCACTGCCTCAGGAACCCGACGACGCGATCCACGGTCTTGTTGACGATCTGCTCGCCCTTTTCCCTGGTTCCGATCGTCGCGTCTCCGACGACCGCTTCCGTGTACAGTTCGTTCGTCAGCGTGAAGCGCGGGATATCGGGATACTCGTCGGGAACGGGGTCGACCCGGATCGCGCGATCCATCTTGACGAGGTCGGGCCGGAGATACAGGAACGTCGAGGTCCCCGCCTCGCTTGCGTGTCCGTGCGCCATCTTTCCGTCGTACTGAAGGATGCCCTCCTTCGCGCACAGCGGCTGGATGATGCGCCACCAGTCGATCAGGCAGCACTTGACGTTTCGCGTCTTGCGCAGATGTATGGCGATCTGCGTCACCACGGGGACGTTGCCGAGATGCGGGCTGACGAAGCAGAACCGCGTGACGCCGGTCTCGATCAGGCTGTCGAGGACGTCCTCGAGGTACGTCTTCAGGCTCTCCGGACGGACCGAGACGGTACCGCCCTCCTTGAAATACAGGCTTTCCGAATACCCTACGGGCAGACAGGGCCCCACGATCCAGCCGATCTTCTTCGAGATGCGCTCTGCGATCTCCTCCGCCACCAGCGTATCCGCGCCGATCGGAAGGTGCGGCCCCCACACCTCGAACGCCCCGATCGGAAGAAGCATCGCGTGCGTCTTCTGAATCTCGTTCCGGTAATCGACCAGGTTCATTTCCTTCATCAACATGCCGTTTCCCCTTCTT
>CALFXN010000443.1 GCA_937957815.1 uncultured Synergistales bacterium | reverse complement strand
CCTTCGAGCACGCGCTTTCGATAGGCCTCCGGCCCCTTGAACGCCTCCACCTTCGGCACGTCCACGTGCCCTCCCACCTCCCGACCTCCCTCCGTGTCGTCGTCGTGCGCCGCCCGCTCCTGCCCCTCCTCCTCCCCAGGCTTGCCCTGAAGCTCCCGCGCCATCTCCAGCTTCCGCTGCGCCTCGCGCTGCTGCTCCATCCCCTTGTCCACGCTCCTGCCGCGCAGCGCTCGCGACGCCTCGCGCATCGACCGTTGCGCATCGTCGAGCAGATCGCGCACGTTGCGCGGCATCGCCGCCTCCTCACGCCCCCCCTTGCGCGACGCCTCCCCCGCACGCTTCGCGAGCTCCTCCTCTGTCGCCGCGCTCCGATCGATCGCATCGCGCGCCTGATCCGCCTGCGCCCTGCGGAGCTGCTCGAGCTGCTGCTCGGCCCACCGCACCTCGCGCTCCAGCTTCCCCCGGGGGCGTTCGATCTGCTCTCCGAGCTCGCCCACGTTCCCGAAGAAGTCGCGCTGCTCTCCTGCCATCCGGCCAGCCTGCTCCGCCGCGCTCAGCGACGCCCGCCCCCGCGAGACCGCCTCCGGCAGGTTCCCGTCGTCGAGCGCTTCGGCCATCGACATCGCCCGAAGGAGAGGGCTCGTACAGACGACCGAGGGGTGCAGGCGCGTCATGGCGCGGGCGCACGCTTGCGCTTGTCCGGTTCCCCGTTCGTTCAGGGGAAAATCCACGCGCCCTCTGAACCGTCCCTCGACGTTACCCGCGCATTCTCCGTGTCGTATCAGGAAAAGGGTCGTACGCTCGCTGCGATGCATGAAAAAGCTCCTTTCCGCGGGGGTGGCCCCACTCGAACGTTCGCTATCTGACCAGTATTGACAATGATCCGAATGCTTGCTACTCTACCTGTGCCATTCAATTGTGCTGGCACTCATCGATGTCGAGTGCTACTACAGCAAGGGAGGTGGAGCGAATGCTTACCGAACGGCAACTCGAAATCGTCCTTGCGGTTGTATATGAGTATATCCGATCGGGGGAACCGGCGGGTTCCCGCACGATCTCGAAAAAATACCTGCGGGGGTGCAGCCCCGCGACGATCAGGAACGAGATGTCGGATCTCGAGGAACTCGGTTTTTTCTCCCAGCTCCACATGTCCTCGGGACGCCTGCCGACGTCGCGCGCGTACAGGGTGTACGTCGATTCCATCATGCAGCGGAAGCGACAGGACGTATCAGAGGCTGACATCCTGAAGGGAGATATCCGGAGTCAGAAGGTCGGAATCGAATCGCTGCTCTCGCACGTGACGCAGCTTCTCGGGCGCGTGACGAACTACGTCGGTGTCGCCGCCGTGTCGTCGCTCGAGAACACTGAAATCCAGAAGGTGAACTTCATCCCGCTCGGCGGCAGCACGGCGCTTCTCCTCATCGTCCTGAAGGGAGGGCTCGTGCATCACACGAACGTTTCGTTCCCGTGCGACATGCGGCCGGATACGCTCGACGAACTCGCCCGCAGGATCAATTCGGTGGCGCTCGGGCGTCCGTGGAGTCAGGTCAGGACGATCCTTCACGACTACGTCGTCGAAGGGCTCGAACACTACTCGGAGCTGTGCCGTTCGACGATCGCCCAGATGGACACGTCGCTGCGGGAACACAATTACCGCGTGTTCATCGGCGGCGCGAAGAATATCCTGTCATTGCCCGACTTTCAGGATATCGCGAAGCTTCAGGCGGTTCTCTCGCTCCTCGAAGAAGAAAAGGCCCTCGCGGACATGGTGGAGAAGTGTGCCGTCTCCGGGACGATGAGCGTCACCATCGGCGAGGAGAATCAGGAGGAACTCAGGGAATGTTCGATGGTTCTCGTTCCTGCCGTTACATCGGGACAGAGAACCGTTCTCGGCCTTCTCGGACCTTTGAGGATGGATTACGAACGTTCGATTTCCATCCTTGAATCCGTGGCGGAGAGCCTCGAAGAATCCCTCTAAGGAGGAAAGAGATATATGGAAGATCCGAAGAAAGAATGTCAGGCCTGCGAATTGCCGGAAACGGCGGATGACGCCGAATCCAGGGCGCCGAACGATGTCGCCTGCGACAGGGAGGCGTGCGATTTGGAGACGGCGTCTCTCCACGAGGAGATCGAGACGCTGAAGCGCGAGAAGGAAGAATTCCGTTCCGTCGCGCTCGAGGCGAAGGCCGATCTCTACAACTACAGGAACCGGGTCGAGCGCGAGCGCGAAAAACTTCGGCGTTCCATCGCGGCCGACAGGGCGGCTGCGTTCCTTCCGGTCCTCGACAATCTGGACAGAGTGTTGCAGGTCCCCGGAGACGCGGATGTCGCGTCCGTTCTCAAGGGGGTCTCTATGGTCCGCGAGCAGTTCGTGTCCGTAATTCTCGATATGGGGATCACCCGGATCGAGACAGTCGGCAGACCGTTTGACCCCGTTCGTCACGAGGCTGTTTCGACGGAATCAGTTCAGCAGGAAGACCGTGACGGAATCATACTCGAGGAATATCTCGCCGGGTATGCCTCAGAGGACAGGGTTCTACGCCCGGCCCGCGTCCGTGTCGGAACCTACGTGAAGCCGCAGGATCCCTCGTAAAGCCGCAGGATCTCTCGTAGCTTTCATTCCCGGAGCGTTACGCTCCGGGCTTTTGCAGGAAACATAACGGAATCCGTATCCGAAAACGATGAGGTGAACGTGAAATGCCGAAAGTTGTGGGAATAGACCTTGGAACGACAAACAGCTGTATCGCGGTTCAGGAAGGGGATAACGTCACGATCATCCCCAACACGGAAGGAATGCGGACGACGCCGTCCGTCGTCGCCTTCACGAAAGAAGGAGAACGTCTCGTCGGACAGCTCGCGAAACGCCAGGCGATCGTGAATCCGGACCGGACGATCATATCGATCAAACGGGATATGGGAACCGACCGGACCGTGAACATAGACGGAAAGAAGCACACGCCCCAGGAAATCTCCTCGATGATCCTCCAGAAGCTCAAGAGGGACGCGGAGGACTATCTCGGCGAACCCGTCAAGAGATCGGAAGAGCGTCGTGTAGGGAAAGAGTGTAGATCTCGGTGGTC
>CALFXN010000442.1 GCA_937957815.1 uncultured Synergistales bacterium | reverse complement strand
GCTGACCAGTTTCTCGTTTCCCGGGATCGGCGTCGCGAACAGCGCCACGAGATCCCGTTCCCCGAGCGAGATCTGCCTGTGCTCCCCCTTGCTCATGAGCACGAGCCCCGAGAACGGCTCACCCTGACTCCCCGTCGTCATGACAACGAGCTGATTCGGCGCGGTCCGTTCGATCTCCTCCATGGGAACGATCATCTTCGGGTCGATATCGAGATACTCGAGCTCCTGCGCCAATTCGACGTTTCCGGTCATGCTTCTGCCGATGAACGCGATCTTCCGGTTGAACCGGGACGCGACGTCGGCGACCTGCTGGACCCGGTGGAGATTGCTCGCGAACGTCGCGATGACGATCCGTCGGTTCCTGTGAAGCCTGAAGATCCGCTCGAGCGTCCCCCCCAAGACTCTCTCCGATGGCGTGAACCCCTTGCGCTCGACATTCGTGGAGTCGGAGAGCATGAGAAGAACCCCCTCGCGTCCAATGTCCGCGAACATCCCGTAATCCGTGAGGCGTCCGTCGATCGGAGTCGGGTCGAGCTTGAAATCTCCGGTATGGACGACGGTTCCGAGCGGCGTCTTCACGGCGATCCCGACTCCGTCGGGAATCGAGTGACAGACAGCCATGAACCTGATGAAGAAGTTCCCGAGCGTGATCGAATCGCCCGCCCGGACCTCGTTCGCCTTCACGACATAGGACGGAGCGGCCTCCCTGAGCTTGTGTTCGATCATCGCGAGCGTCAGTTTCGTCGCGTATATCGGGATATCGAGCTTCGGAAGCACGAACGCGAGCGCCCCCGTATGGTCCTCGTGGCCGTGGGTGATGATCGCCCCGACGATCCGCGACTTGTTCTCGGCGAGATAGGAGATATCCGGGATGACGAAGTCGATTCCGAGCATCTCCTCGTCGGGGAACTTCAATCCGGAGTCGATCACGAGGATCTCGTCTCCGTACTCGATGAGGTACATATTTTTGCCGATTTCTCCCAACCCGCCGAGAGAGATGAACCGAAGGGACTCCTGAGCGTTTTTCCTGTGGGATCCCGAACTTTTTTCCTTCGAACCGTCTGAATTACGCACGTACACACCATCCTTCGGACGAAACGTTCTTCCGCCCCGAACCGTGATTATACAACGACGCCCGCACATCGACAAAAACGCCGCGACAGATCGGAACTCCATATCCGACGGCGCGCCAGATCGGTTGTTGCCTGGGAAAAGAATGTCTGTTAGAATTCCATATCACAATGCGGACAGCCCAGAGCAGGGAGGCGGCATCGTGGCACGAACAGGAATCGAAAACGACACTGTAATGACGAAAACAGGATACGACAGGCTCACGGCGGAGCTGATCGAACTGCGAAGCAACGGACGATCGGAGATTTCCCGCCAGCTTGAGGAGGCGCGTTCGTTCGGCGACGTCAGTGAAAACGCGGAATACGCCGCCGCGAAGGACGAACAGGCAAAGCTCGAAAGCCGGATTCTCTGGCTTGAATCGCAGCTCA
>CALFXN010000441.1 GCA_937957815.1 uncultured Synergistales bacterium | reverse complement strand
TCGCCGACGGCGGGAAGACGTCCAACGCCGTGAAGGCGCAGGCGCTTCTCGTCGAAAAGGCCGCACGGGAACTCGACGCGCGGCGCGACAGCCTCCGGAAGGAGGTCGATCTCGTCCGCGAGCGATGGATCAGCGCCCTCCAAGCCGAGTCGATCCGGCGCCGGCAGTCCGTTCGGGCCTCCGAGGAACTCGAGATCGCGGACATGATGTACCGCGAAGGGCTCGCCTCGCAGCTCGACCTCATCAACGCCCAGGAGGCCCGCCAGAAGACGCTCACGGAACACCTCTCCGCCGTCGAGGAGCTGTGGCTCGTCCTCGCCGAAGCCGACCGCGTCATGGGGCGCTACGTCCGCTCCGGGCCGGAATGAAACCGGCCTGATTCAATCTTCGCGACATGAGCCCCTACGCCGCAGCAATCGCGATGTACCCGACGATGAAGACCAGGACCATCATGATCGTTCCCCCGGTCACGGCCTCGAGTTCCTCGTCGGTCATCTCGGGATTCCGCTCGAAGACGACCTTCTGCATCTCCTGTTTCGTGAATTCGAACCCGAGTTCCTTCTTGACGTACGGCTCGATCCTCTCCGGAGTCGCCAGCTCCCGGATTTTGTCCGCCACTTTCGTGTCCTTTTCGAGAAGTTCGTAGAACGCAACGGCCGCTTCCATCGACATGTCCGATCCCTCCCGTTTTCCTCCCCCGGCGGAACGTCACCGGGGGCTTCCCTTTTCAACAATCCGCTTCTAGCAGCGTCCCGGCCGCGAAGAACCGCCAGAGCGCCCCGGCGTTCATCCGGTCAACGGCCTCAGGGCGGACGACGAATTCGCCGAGCGGCGTCGCCCCGATCAGGCGCCGGACTTCCGGACGAAGATCCGGAAGCGACGGCCCGCTGTGCCAGAAGCCCGTCTTCCGGGTCTGGAAACGCACCCGTTCCGGTACTTCCGGGAAGAGCAGCCGCAACGGGTATTTGAGCATCCCCCCGCCGTAGAGAAAGTCGAGCCGGAAGCGCGACACGAGGTCGACGACGCCCGCGTCGAGCAGCGGCGCGCTTCCCCGGAGCCCGAAATGGTCCGCGAGCCGGCGGTCGTAGTGGAGCAGATACCGCAGGCTCCGCACGGTCAATCCCTGACGCCTGAGGGCGTCCCAGTCGCCGAGGTCGGCCGCGAAGAAACGGACTCCCCGGCGTCCGACGACATCCTCCCGCGACAGTCCGAGAACGTCGCACGCCCCGCCGTCGCTGAAGGCGACCCAGCTCGCCGTGCGCGTGAAGCAGCGCCGGACGATCCGGAGGTCGAGGACGGGAAAGGGCGGACGCGCCTCGTGGAGCGCCTCCAGGCGCGCCGCCGTCTCGGGATCCCGCGCGCGGAGCTTTTCCATCGCGGGAGGAAAGTGCCACGGGTACCCGCAGAAGAGCTCGTCTCCCCCCTGGCCGCTGACGACCGTCCGCACCCCTGCGCGAGCCATCG
>CALFXN010000440.1 GCA_937957815.1 uncultured Synergistales bacterium | reverse complement strand
CTTCAGGGAATGAAGTGAGGTCTCCGGGAAAAAGTTCTTCGGAAAGACCTTCGATATCGTCCTTGTTCGTTTCGGGCGCCGCAGGTTCTTCCATCACATGTTCCTTCCCGGCGACGAAGGAAGGCCGGGAAACGAAATGCGACATCTCATCCTCGTCCTCCTCCATGATCAACTCTCCGATCGTGCCGTCCGTATACTGGACTTCGACATCAAGTCCCAATCCCTGCAGCTCCTTGACAAGGACCCTGAAGCTTTCGGGAACTCCGGGTTTCGAGAGATTCTGCCCCTTGACGATACGCTCGTATGTCTTGAGACGTCCGCGAATGTCGTCCGACTTGACCGTGAGCATTTCCTGAAGGATATTCGCAGCGCCATATCCTTCGAGCGCCCAGACTTCCATTTCTCCGAAACGCTGCCCGCCGAACTGCGCCTTCCCGCCAAGGGGCTGTTGCGTAATAAGGCTGTACGGACCAATCGAACGCGCATGGATCTTGTCGTCAACAAGGTGTATGAGTTTGAGCATGTACATGTACCCCACCGTGACCTTCTTTTCCATCGGCACTCCCGTGCGACCGTCGTAGAGGGTGATCATGCCGTCGTTCGTCAGATCGGGGAACTTCGTTTCCGAAAGGGTCTTGAGGTGCATGAAGATTTCCTCTTCCTTCGCTCCCTCGAAAACCGGCGTCGCAACATGCCAGCCGTTCTGGACCGCAACGAATCCCATTATCGTTTCGAGCACCTGCCCGAGGTTCATACGGCTCGGGACGCCGAGGGGATTGAGAACGATGTCGCACGGCGTACCGTCCGGCAGATACGGCATATCCTCGACTGCCATGATCCGCGACACGACGCCCTTGTTTCCGTGACGTCCGGCCATCTTGTCCCCGACCGTGATCTTGCGGAGCTGTGCGACGTAAACCTTGACGACCTGGTTGACGCCGGGGCTCAGCGCATCCGGATTGTCCTCCCGCGTCATCTTTTTGACCGCGACGATCTTTCCGCGCGCTCCATGGGGAACACGAAGCGACGTATCCCGGACCTCGCGTGCCTTTTCTCCGAAGATGGCGCGAAGGAGTTTCTCTTCAGGAGTCTGATCCGATTCACCTTTGGGAGTGACCTTTCCGACAAGGATGTCTCCAGCGTTGACTTCCGCTCCGACACGGATGATGCCATCTTCGTCGAGGTTCTTGAGGATATCCTCGCCGACGTTCGGAATGTCGCGCGTGATCTCTTCGGGGCCGAGCTTGGTATCCCGCGCCTCGATTTCGTATTCCTCTATGTGCACCGAAGAATACATGTCCTCCTTTACGAGGTGCTCGCTCAGAAGGATTGCGTCTTCATAGTTGTATCCCTCCCAGGCCAGGAAGGCGACAAGAACATTCCGCCCAAGGGCAAGTTCGCCATCGTCGACGCTCTGGCCGTCGGCGATGATATCCCCTGCGCGGACACGATCGCCCTTCCAGA
>CALFXN010000439.1 GCA_937957815.1 uncultured Synergistales bacterium | reverse complement strand
GCAGAAGAAAAAGGTCCGCGAGATCTCCGGAACGCGCGTCGAACGGGCGACGGTCGTCACCAGGGCGTGGGACGAGCGCGGACGCCAGTACGGATCCCCGAAACCGCACGTCCTCGTACGGCGGGACGGGGGGCGCTGGAATGTCTATAATTTCGAGCAGCCGTTCTAGAGAGGGGAGGGCTCCGGCATGAACGGACGCAACCCGCGATTGCTTGCGGCGACTGTGCTCCTCGCATTCCTGCTTCTCCCCGCCGGAGGGGCGGGCGCCGCGAAACCGCAGACGGTTCAGGGGATCATGTCCTCGTGCGAAGCGGACATGAAAACGGGACTCGAAGCGGTGGAACGCCTCCTGAAATCGACGAAGAGGGAAAAGAGCGAGACCGTCGCCGTCTGGGAGGAGATCAACGAAAAGAACTTCCTGAAGTTCCGGAGTTCGACGATCGTCGAGTTTTCGGCGCTCCTGAAGGGAAAGACGGATCCCGCCTCGGAGCGGGCTCTGGCGTGGGCCGCCGCGATGGAGTCGTTCACGACCGATCTCCAGTCCGTCGGCGAGGTCGTCGAGCAGCTCCGGAAGATGAATGTCCTCAGGAATCGGATCGAATTCGAGACGGAATACCTCTTCGTCCGGATGGCCGAATTCCAGGAGGAACTCAAGAAGATCGGGCTGACGCTCGACGCCGTGAAAGACGCCGTGGCGGGCGGAACGCTTTCGACGTCGTCGGAACGCGGGACGCTCCTCGGGAAGGCGGACGACGTCCTCAAGGCGCGGAATATGACCGAAATCGTCGTCGAGGCGGTCGATGCAGCCCTCGCCGCGATGGGGAAGGAACTCTCCCCTCCGGAGGAGATCGACAAGCGGATCGCGGCCATTCTCGAGGGGTGGAGCGGCGTCAAGGCGAAGCACCCGGACGTGACGGCCGATCTGACGGACATCCCGCCGCGGTGGGTTCCGCTCGTGAAAAATCAGTGGAACAACCTTCTCGCGGCAAGGAAGAAATTCGACGAGGAAGCGTCGCCGTTCCACTCGGGCGGACTTGTGCGGGATCTCCCGTTCTTCGGGGCGGCGGGGAGTTCAGGAAGCTCCTATAAGGATGTCGTTCGTCCGGTCCTGGAACTCGAGTTCACGATCCGGGGGATGATCGAGAAGGCGAAGGAGGCGGAGGAAAAACGCCGGACGGACCTCGCGAAGGATGACGAACTCACGCGCGGTGAACTCGCCAGGATCCGGGAGCTCGAACGCCTCTACGGCCCCGTCCGGGAGCGGGAGGTCGTCACAGCCCTCGAACGAGCCGCCGGAGGCGTCGCGCGCAAGGTCGAACTCCAGCGGCGCATCGACGCGCTCGGCTCCGGGTTCGGGGCGAAGGAGCGCGAGGAGCTGCGGCTTCTCAACGAGTGGAAACACCCGGACCAGATCCCCGCGCGGGACGCCTATTCCGCGTTTTACGATGGGCGCGCGAAAGCGAACGAGGAGATCGCGGGCATTCTGAAAGCCCACGCAGAGCGCCGGAGGAAGCTCGGTCTCCGTCCGGTCCTCGACGTCGGCGCGTGGAGCAGCTTCCCCGCGGCGAAGAGGAAGCTCTGAACCGCGGGACGCGGACGGTTCCGGACCTCCGGCCGTCGACCACAGATCCGTAGGGAGTGATGATCATGAGAAAACTGTCGTTTCTTCTCGCCATCGTCGCTGTGATAAGCGCATTCCCGTTCGCCGCGCCGGCCGAAGAGCGCATCCTCCGGTTCGACGCCGCGGCGGAAATCCGGAGCGACGCCTCGCTCGTCGTTACGGAGTCGATCCGGTTCGTTGCGGAAGGGAAGGACATCAAACGCGGGCTCATCCGGACCATCCCGACCGACTTCACCGACGCGCAGGGAAAACGGCGCCGCGCCGGGTTCGAGGTGCTTTCGGCCGAGATCGACGGATCGCCGACGGACCTCGGTGTGATCGCCGTGGTGCTCAACGATGACCC
>CALFXN010000438.1 GCA_937957815.1 uncultured Synergistales bacterium | reverse complement strand
CGGCGGCCGGGCCGTCATGACGCCGCCCGACCTGCCGAGCGGCGGCGACCGCGTCGCCTGGGTCGCGGAGCGCCGCGATGCGGACATCGTCCTGAACATCCAGGTCGACGATCCGTTCGTCGGTCCGGATTTCGTCTCCCCGCTCATCGACGCGCTCGATTCCGATCCTTCGTCTTCGCTCGCGGTTCTCGCGAAACGCATCGACCGCGAAGAGGAAATCGACAACCCGAACATCGTCAAGATGGTCTTCGACCGGTCGTTCAGGGCGCTCTACTTCAGCCGGTCCCGGATTCCCTATCCGAGGAACGCGGCGACCGACTACTACAAGCATATCGGGCCGTACGCGTACAGACGGGACTTTCTGCTCTCGTTCATGAAATGGAAGCAGACGCCGCTCGAACGGACCGAAAGTCTGGAAATGCTCCGCGTCCTCGAGATGGGGTATTCGATCCGCTGCGTTCCATGCGGGCGCGACACGATCGAGATCGACTGTCCGGAGGACATCGCCTCGTGCGAGGCGTACATCCGGTCGCACGGCGTCCGATAACGCGACGCGTACGCGAACATATCCGAAACGAAGAGGTGACATCATGCAGTGGAACATGTTTCTCGCAGGCAGGATTCTTTTCGGGTCCGGGGTTTCCTCCCTCGCCGGTGAAAAGGCGAAGGCGCTCGGCGGCAGTCGCGCGCTCCTCGTGACCGACGAAACCATGACGCGGCTCGGGACCGCCGGCCGCATCGCCGACAGCCTCCGCGCGGCCGGATGCGCAGTTTCCGTCTTCTCGGACGTCGAACCGGAGCCGTCCGTCGAGACGGTCGACCGCGCGGCCGCGATCGCGCGTTCCGAAGGCGCGGATATCCTCGTCGGACTCGGCGGCGGAAGCTGCCTCGACGCCGCGAAGGCCGTCTCGGTTCTCGCGACGAACGAAGGATCGGCGGCCGCGTATCAGGGACTCGGGCTCGTCACGAAACCCGGCGTCCCGAAGATCATGATTCCGACGACGGCGGGAACCGGATCGGAAGTCACGTTCACGGCTGTCCTGATCCGCCGGAGCGACGGCGTCAAAGGGGGCATCAACGGCGATTACCTCTACCCCGACTGCTCGCTGCTCGACCCGGATCTCACCGCGTCTATGCCGCCCTCCGTCACCGCGTCGACGGGGATGGATGCGCTCGCGCATTCGCTCGAGGCATTCACGAGCCGACAGGCGTCCCCGTTCAGCGATATGTTCGCCCGCGAGGCGATCCGCCGGATCGGAAAGCATCTTCGCATCGCGACGTTCAACGGAAAGGATCGCGAAGCCAGAGAGAATATGATGCTTGCCGCGCTCTTCGGCGGCGTCGCCCTCGCGAACGCAGGCGTGACCGCGTGCCATGCGATCGCCTACCCCCTAGGGGGGATGTTCGGCGTCGCGCACGGCGTATCGAACGCACTGCTGCTGCCGCACGTCGCCCGCTTCAACGCGTTCGCGTCGCCCGAGCGTTTCGCGGAAGCCGCCGCGCTACTCGGCGGAGATACGGTCGACCTTCCCGAACGCGACGGCGCGCTTCTGTGCGCCGACCTGATCGGAGAGCTCGTCGCGGATCTCGGCCTTCCGCGGACGCTGCGCGACCTCGGCGCAGGGATCGCGACGAACCAGTTCCCGACGATGGCGGCCAAGGCGATGGGCGTCGCGCGCCCGATCGCGAACAACCCGAGGGATATCACCGAAAAGGATTGCATCGCCATATATGAGGAGGTCTTCTAAATGCCCGGATTCGAGATGTTCGACCAGAGGGAAATCGACGCGGTCGCCGATTGCCTGAAGCGCAAGATGGTTCACCGCTATTCGTTCAACGATACGCGCGGAGGCGTCTACAGGGTCGAGGAATTCGAGAACGCCGTCGCCGCGATGATGGGGACGAAGCACGCGCTCGCGGTCAACAGCGGCACGGCCTCGCTCTACGTCGCGCTCCGCGCCATGGGAATCGGCCCGGGCGACGAGGTCGTCACGTCCGCGTTCACCTTCATCGCGAGCGTCGAGGCGATCCTCGAATGCGGCGCGATTCCGGTCATCGCCGACATCGACGAGAGCCTCAACCTCGACCCGGCGTCCGCCGAACGGTGCATCACGGAACGGACGAAGGCTGTCATGCCCGTCCACATGTACGGCGCCTCGGCCGACATGGACGCGTTCGCGTCCCTCTGCGAGCGCTACGGTCTCGAGCTGATCGAGGACTCGTGCCAAGCGATGGGGGCGACCTACAGGGGGCGCTTCGTCGGCTCGATGGGACGCTGGGGCGCGTACAGCCTCGACCCGTACAAGCTCATCACGGTCGGAGAGGGCGGCCTGATCGTCACAAACGACACGGAGCTGTACAGGAAGATGGAGTACTACCACGACCACGGACACATTCACGACAAATCCATCGACCGCGGCGCCGAGGGGAAGGCGTGCCTCGGGTTCAACTTCCGGATGAGCGAGATCCAGGGGGCGCTCGGGCTCGTACAGCTTTCAAAGATTCAGGGAGCCATCGACGCGCTCCGCGCGACAAAGAAGCGCATCCTGGAGACCGTCGCAAACTTCAAGGGGCTCTCGCTTCGGGCGCTCCCCGACCGGAGCGGCGAGATCGCCACGCAGGTCGCGTTCATCCTTCCCGACGCCGACGCGGCGAAGCGCTTCCAGAAGGCCTCGAAGGAAAAGGGCTTCGGATGCGGGATTCTTTCGGGCAACACGTGGCACTTCGCGAAACACTGGCGGACGCTCCGCGAGGGGCAGACCTGGTCCCGGATCCGCTGCCCGCACGACTGCCCCTACTCCGAGGACACGCCCCTGTACCGTCCGGTCGACTGGGAGGTCACGGAACGAATCCTCGAACGGACCGTCGCGTACTCGCTCAACATCAACACGTCGGAATCGCAGCTCGACGCAATGATCGGCGCGATCGCGACGGCGGCGAAAGCGGCGCTCTAGGGCGCACGCAACGGACGCAGACGAAAGCGGGAAGCCCATCCGTACCGGAGAGGCTTCCCGCTTCTTTGTTTTCTGACGCTCCTCGCGACTCATCGCCGCCGGAGTTCACGCCTTCGGAACCACTGGAAGCCGAACGCGGCGATGGGGAATCCAAGTTTTGATATGTACGTCACTTGTGCGACGAAACACTAGCGCTCGATGCCCAGAAGCCCGAACGCCTCTCCTTGCAGCCGCCTGAGACTCGTCTCACCGGAGAAGCTCTCGCTGTAGAGTTTGATGATGTCCTCCGTCCCGGACGGACGAACCGCGAACCAGCCGTCACCGAACACGACCTTGATCCCGCCGAGCGACGCGCCGTTTCCCGGAGCGTTCGTGATGACCGCTTCCGGAGTCGTCGCCGTCCCCTTTCCGACGAGCGAGGGGTCGGCCGCGAGCCGCTTGATCCGCGCCTTCTGCTCCCCCGTCGCCGGGACGTCGATGCGTTCGTACGTCGTCGCGCCGTACCGCTTTTCGAGATCCCCGTAGAGGACGTCTGGGGCCTTGCCGGTCACGGCAAGGATTTCGGCCGCGCAGAGCCCGAGGATGATGCCGTCCTTGTCCGTGGTCCAGACGGTCCCGTCGCTGCGAAGGAAGCTCGCCCCCGCGCTCTCCTCCCCGCCGAAACCCAGCGAGCCGTCGAGAAGCCCTTGAACGAACCACTTGAAGCCGACGGGCGTCTCGAAAAGCGGCCTCCCGAGCCCCGCCGCGACGCGGTCGATCATTGCGCTCGACACGGCCGTCTTCCCGACGCCTGCGGTCTTGTCCCACCCGGGCCGGTGTCCGAAGAGATAGTCGACCGCCGCCGCGAGAAACGCGTTCGGCTGCATGAGCCCTCCGCCCGCGGTCACGATGCCGTGCCGGTCGCTGTCCGGGTCGGTCCCGAAGGAAATGTCGAACGAATCCTTCATCGCGCACAGATTTTTCATCGCCCACGGAGAGGAGCAGTCCATCCGGATCCTGCCGTCCCTGTCGGGCGGCATGAAGGAGCACGACGGGTCCACGGTCCGGTTGACGACCTCGAGGTTCAGGCCGTATTCGGACGCGATCGGGTCCCAGAACGCGACGTTCGATCCCCCCATCGGATCTACGCCGATGCGGATTCCCGCGTCGCGGATCGCCTTCATGTCGATGATGTTTCCGAGGTCGCGGACGTAGGGAAGGACGTAATCCATCACGTGGACTCTCCCGGATCCGTGCGCGCGCTCATAGGGCGTCCTCGCGACGGCTCCGACCCCCTCCGCGATCAGCGCGTTGGCGCGGTTCTGGATCCACGAAGTCGATTCCGGCGACGCGGGCCCCCCCTCGGGGGGGTTGTACTTGAAGCCGCCGTCCTCCGGCGGATTGTGCGACGGCGTGACGACGACGCCGTCCGCGAAGCCGCTCTTCTTGCCCCTGTTGTAGACGAGGATCGCGCGCGAGATCGCGGGTGTCGGCGTGAACCCCTCGCCCTCCTGGACCATGACGTCGACGTCGTTCGCCGCGAAGACCTCGACGGCCGTCCGGAACGCCGGAAGCGAGAGCGCGTGCGTGTCCATCCCGAGAAAGAGCGGACCCGTCGCCCGCAGCGTCTTCCGGTGTTCGGCGATCGCCTTGCAGATCGCGATGATATGGCTCTCGGTGAACGACCCCGAAAGCGCGTTCCCCCGGTGCCCGGACGTCCCGAACGCAACAGCATGCCCCGGGTTCCCCGGGTCGGGAAGGGTCGCGTAATAGGCGTCCTGCAACCTTTCGCGAAGAATCTCTCCGGCGTTGCCGGAAGTGCTCATCGAACGCTCCCTTCTCCTCCGAAGGAGGACGGACATTCCGGGTATTCCATGCGTTCCCGGACAAGTGCGGAAGATTCGTCTCCGTAGATCCGGCGGATGATTTCCAGGGCGAGGTCGATCCCCGAACTCACGCCCCCGGCCGTGAGGATTCGGCATCCCGCTTTTCCGTCCGGCGACGGCAGGTCTCCCGCATCGACGATCCGATCCCGCACGAGCGTCACTCCGCCGAACGCCTCGAGTTCGGCGAACGCCGAGTGGTGCGTCGTCGCCCGCCTGCCCTCGAGCAGGCCCGCCGCAGCCGCGATGAACGCTCCCGTGCAGACGGTCGCGACGAACTCCGCAGACGAGGCGATCCGGCGCACGAACGACAGGATTTCCGGATCCTTCATCGCCTTCAGTCGCCCCGCCCCGCCGGGGACGATCAGGATATCGGCCTCCGGACATCCGTCGAAGGCGCGGTCCGGAAAGAATCGCAATCCGTGCCTCGCCGCGATCGGATCGGCCGTCTTCGCGACCAATTCCACGCGGCAGCTCTCCGGCCGGATCGCCTCCGCCATCGAAAACGCCTCGTAGGGTCCCACGAAATCGAGCTCTTCGACCCCCGGAAACGTCAAGATCACGACATGCTTCATGACTTGTCACTCCCCGCCGCGGCGACGATCTTCCCGTCCTTGAGCGATACGAGAACGGGGCGTCCCCAGATCTCGCGTTCCTCCGGGAAATCCCGTCGGAAGTGCGTTCCCCGGCTCTCCTCGCGGAAAGCGGCCGCACGCGCGACGGCTGTCGCCGTGCTCAGGAGCCCGCGAAGCTCGAGCGCGTGGAGAAGCTCCATTCCCGGAGTCCCCCGAACGGCCCGGACGTCTTCCCGGAGCGCGTCGAGCGACTCCGCGGCCGCGAGACACGTCGCGCCGTCCCTTACGGGTCCGAGCGACGACTCGACGACCGACGCGATCTCTTTTCGGATCGATTCCGGCGATGTCGTCCCGCCGGAGAGCCCCTTCAGGAGCCGTTCGGCCGATTCCGGCTCGAACGGCTCCGCCTCCCCGTTGCACGTCGCAGCGCTCCGGCCCGCAAGAAGCCCGAACGTCACGAGGTTCGTCAGCGCGTTGCCTCCGATCCGGCTCGCGCCGTCGACGCCGCCCGTGGCTTCGCCGCACGCGAAGAGTCCCCGGAGGGACGTCTCCGCATTGCCGTCAACGGTCACGCCGCCGCAGAAGTAATGCTGGATCGGCCGCACGCGGACCGGACGCCCTTTCCCCTGCGTTATCCCTTCGGGAGCGACGATGAGAAGCTCCTGAAGCTTTTTCGACCGGAGCACGTCTCCGGAAAGGTCCTCGAAATGCAGCGTCGCGGCGTCGCCCGAGTCCCAGACGGACTGTACCAGACGGGCCGACCGGTCCCGGGCCAGGAAGTTCGCCTCCCATCCGTTTTTGAGCCCCCAGGACGCGAACGCCTCCTTCATGAATTCGCGCCCTGAGCCGTCCGTCAGGCGCACGAGATCGACGATCGGAAGGCCGACCATCCACACGGGAAGATCCGGTTCGTCGAGACCGAGCGGATAGAACTGCACGAACTCCATGTCCCGCAGGGAAAGCCCGAGATCGAGCGCGAGCGCGTATCCGTCTCCGGTCATCCTCGCCGGGTTGTCCGTCCGCTCGTAGATCCTCCCGCCGCCCCCCATCGCCAGAACGACCGACGACGCAGGGATCGCGTGCGCCTTCCCGGTCCGCCACTCGATCGCCTCGACTCCGGCGACCGCCCCGTTCACGGTTCTGACGGCGACCGCTATCACGTCTTCAAGGAACCGAACTCCTTCCGAGCGTGCGATCGCGACCAGCTGCGAGACCATCCCGCCTCCGCCCATGACGGGGTTCGGAGCCGTTTCGTTCGACCACGCGTGTCCTTCGTCCGTGAAACGCAGCGTGACGCCCCACGAAGCGATCTCCCTGAGCCCAGCCTCGCAGCCCGTCACGAACGTCTCGAGCATTCCGGGGTGATTGACGTGCCTCCCGACGGACAGAGTCGACTTCCGGAATATGTCGGCGCCCTCGTCCTTTCGGGGAGGAATCGAGAACCCTCCGCCGGAATACGACGTACAGCAGGACGTTCCGATCTTCGTCTTCGACAGTACGAGAACGTCCGCGCCGGCCTTTCGGGCCGCGATCGCCGCGACGAGTCCCGCTCCGCCGCCTCCGAGAACTACCGTGAATCCCATCGAACCACCTCCGGTTTCGCACATCGGTCTTCCGTACAAGTATAATGGTTTTCCACAGGCATTCATTCCGAAATCGCGAGGTGACCCACACATGCGTTTGTGCTATATGAACGGCCGATTCTCCGATCCGTCGTCGTGCGCGATCCCGACGACGGACTTCTCGCTCCAGCGGGGTGTCGGCGTCTTCGACACCGCCAGGACCTACGACCGTCGTCCGTTCGCGCTCGCGGAACATATCGATCGGTTCTTCGAGTCGGCGCGTCTTCTGCGAATCCGGACCTGCATCCCGAAGGACGAGGTCGCGTCCGTGATCCGCGAGGGAATCCGGCTCAGGGGAGACGAGACGCTCGTCAAGATGTTCTTCACGGGCGGCGACGTCGAAGAGGCCGGATGCTTCCCCGCCCCGCGCTTTTACGTCCACTTCCTGCCGCT
>CALFXN010000437.1 GCA_937957815.1 uncultured Synergistales bacterium | reverse complement strand
CTCCTCCCCGCCAGCGAGAGCGCGAGGTCGTTGAAGAAACGCGCCCCGCCGCTCGCGCCCAGGAAAGCCCCGAAGAGGATGAAGAGAAACACGTAGGTGCTCGATACGCCAAGCGCGATTCCGAGGATTCCCTCCGTCGTCAGGTACATCTGCTGCACCACCCGGGAGAGCGAAAACCCCTTGTGCGCGAGAATCCCGGGCATATACCGGCCAAGAAAACAATAGAGCAGCGCCGCGAGGGCGATGCACGGGAGGACGTTCCCCGTCACCCTTCTCCCGGCTTCCAGGACGAGAACGAACGTCAGCAGACCAAGCCAGAGTTCGTGCGGCTGCACGAGCGCCCCACGCTCCATGATGGCGTCGTGCGCGATCACGAGGTATCCGACGCCGACGCCGGCAAGAAGCGCCAACAGCCAGTCGAACCATGAAGCGTTCTCGTTCCGTCCCGGCGCGGCGGGATAGAGAACGAACACCGCCGTCAGAACGAAAAAGAGGTGGATCGCACGGTGAATTTCCGTCGGCATCAGACCGAATCCGGCCGTGTAGAGGTGGAAGCAGGACATGGCGACAAGCCACAGCGTCAGCAGTGTTCCCGATACCCCGGCCCGCATGCGCCGGCGCGGGCCCGAAAGCGCTGACGCCTCCTCCGTTTCTATTCCTCGCGCCGTGTCGCTGTCCCGCCGGTTCATGGCCTCACCTTCTACTTCACTGCGCCCTTTTCGCGATAGTACTTCTCGGCGCCCGGGTGCAGCGGCAGCATGATGTGCGCGACGTTTTCGAACGTCATTCCGCTCATCTTCGGCGCGTTCTGCACCAGGACATCCTTGTGCTCGTAGAGCGCCTTCGTCATCTGATAGACCAAATCCGCATCCAGGTCGTCGCGGACGGTGAGCATGTTCCAGCTCGCGTATCCGACGACATCCTTCGTCTGCCCCTTGTACGTGTTCGCCGGAATGACGAATTTGTCCCACGCCGTCAGATCCTTGAGGACCTTCGCCAGGACGTCGTCCGGGACATCAAGGAAGTCGACGAGGCCGAGCGTGGTGATCTCCACGACGCCGGGAACTCCGAGGGATCCCACGAAGACGGCCGCGTCGATGCGCTTGTCGGCGAAGGCCTTCGCGGTGTCGGCGATGCTCAGGCGCTCGGGCGCGATGTCTCTGTCGGGATCGATCCCCGCCGCGGTCAGAAGCTGCCTGGCCATGACCTCGGTTCCGCTCGCGACCGCTCCGATGGAGACGCGCTTGCCCCTGAAGTCGGCGAACGTCCTGATGCCGCTGTCCTTCGCGACGATGAGCTGGAGCGCCTCGGGGAACAGCGGAACCATCGCGCGGATGAACGTCTGCGGCTTGCCTTCGTACTTGCCCTCGCCCCTGTATGCCGGGATGGAGACGCCGTCCATGAAGGCCACGTCGGCCTCCTTGTTTCCCATGAGCTGGATGTTGTGCACCGTACCGCCCGTCGTCTGGACGCCAGCCTTCATGTCCTTGACAGCGTCGTTCCAGATCTTGGCCATGACGGAGCCGATGGGATAATACGATCCCGAGGTACTGGCCGTCGCGATGTTGATGAACGTCGCCGCCTCCGCCTGCACGGCCAGCGTTGCGGCCGCCGCGAAGGCGGCGAGGGTGCGGATGAGATTTTTCGTCGTCATATGAATGTCCTCCCTGTGGTTCGATAGTGTGTTTCCGTTCGTCTTCAACTGAATTTTGCGGGACGCAGTTTCACGGGACGCCGCGTTTCTGGCGCAACACGTCCCCGCACGTATCGGAGCGTCTCCGTGAAATACCGGGCCGGTCTGAAGCTGCGCAGCCTTCGCGGTCTATCCGATCACGATGTTTTTCGACGCCGCGAAGACCGCCTCCGTGATCTCGAACATGTTGGAGATGCTTCCGACACCGACGGCGTCCGTCACGCCGAAGTGCTTCGCGCAGGTGCCGCAGACGAGGATCGTAACGCCCTTCGCCTCCATTTCCTTCAGCGTGTCGCACGTGGAGTGCTCGGGCAGCGCGAGGAAGACGCCGCCGTTCATGAGCGCGACGACCCTTGGCAAATCCTTCCGTTGCGCAAGCGTCCCGAGAAACGCTTTCATGAGGACGTCCCCGAGTTCGGGAGACTCGCTCCCGAGCGTCTTCGCGAGGATCAGCACGGCATAGTCGCCGCCTCCGGGCGCTTCAGGCGAGCACGTACAATCGGCCGCAGCCTCTGAGACCGCCTCGCCGGTCTTCCTGCCATACACCGTGAATCTCCCCGCCGCGCCGGCACGGGTCGTCTCATACCCCCGGCTCCGGAGATACTTCTCGACGTTGGAAACGGCGACTTGGTTGTCCACGATGACCTCCAGCTCCCCCGCGCCGTTGTCCGCGGCCGCCCTGGTCATCATCACGGGCTGCGGACAGTCCTTTCCCATCGCATCGATTCGCACCATGCTTCATGCTCCCTTCCCGGCGTCGCCGCCGTCTGTATTCGTCATCCGGCTCCGGCGCAAGACCCTGACCGGAACCGGACATTCGTTTGCGATACGTTCCACCGCGCCGGCGACGTCCGCGTGGAAGCGGAGCGCGATGCCGCAGCTCGCGTCGAGATCCCGCGGCGTCGGACAGATGTCGTGGGGAATCCCCGCACGTACGAGGGATTCGTGGAACCTCATGCCGTCGGTGTGCGACCCGAACACGGCGTAGACGGCGTCCGTCCGGAGCATCGTCGTGCCGTTCTTCGGTCAGCGAAGACCTTCAAGGAAGGCTTCGATCCTCGTTTTGAGCTGCCCCTCGTCGCCGGGCGCATAATCGGTCTCGAAGGCAAGAAAAGGAATATTCTCGGCCTGCATACGCTTCCGCAGCTTTTCGGCCTCGACCTGATAGGTCGTGCAGAAGCTCAGGTTCGCGTTGACGACTCCGTCTGCCTTGTATTCCCGCGCGAGGCGAACGATATCGTCGGCTCGGGTGCCGTTCGGCGTAAAGCATGCGCAGTTGATGTGATCGAAGTAGCGGTGCGCGATCGCGTCGATCATCCCCGGGACATCGGACGCGTCCGTTCCGACACGCTGCTCGAAATACCGCGTTCCGGTGCAGTTTTCCTCGACGACGACGGAAGCGCCGCTCGTCTCGATGAGGTGGTGAATCTTCCAGTTCGGGACGACGATCGGCGTCCCCGTAACGAGAATGCGCGGGGCGTTCGCCGCGAAGGGGCTCTCGCCGCTCGCGACGCGCTTCTCGCACTCGTCCGCGAGTTCGTTCGTCTTCGCGATGAAACGCTCGGGGTCGTCGTAGAACGCGATCTGACTCACGAGAAGGGCGTCTTTTCCGGAGATCGGCGATGGCGTCGCCTTTCGCGCGTCGTAAAGGCGCGAGAGAGCCGTTCGCTTCCGGTCCACGACGTCGATCGCTTTCCGGAGCCCCTCTGAGGTCAGTCGGTTGCCGGTCTTCTCCCCGAGCACGCGGACGAGTTCGTCGATTTCGGCGCGCCAGAGCGCGAATCCAGCGGGGCTCTTGGTGTTCGGAAGGTCCATGACGTGGATGGGGACGTGGTCGCCGAGGATCTCCCACGCCTTCTTCTTGCCGTCGCAGGTGTTTTCCCCCACGATGAGGTCGACCGACTGGAAGTAGGGGCAGGTTCGGGAAAGCTTCGCGCCGACTCCCGCCTTGATG
>CALFXN010000436.1 GCA_937957815.1 uncultured Synergistales bacterium | reverse complement strand
CGTAGCGGCGGATTCCGTCGGTTTCGCGCCGGACGACGAGGCACATCTTCGCGTGGATCTTGTACCCGACGAGCCCGTAGACGACGTGGACGCCCGCTTCCTCGAGCGCCTCCGCCCACGTGATGTTCCGTTCCTCGTCGAAACGCGCCTTGAGTTCGACGAGAGCGGTCACCTGTTTCCCGTTCCGCCGCGCCTCGATGAGCGCCTGGACGATCGGGGACTCGCTCCCCACCCTGTAGAGCGTGATTTTGATCGCGACGACCTTCGGATCGGTCGCGGCGCGGCGAACGAAGTCGAGCACCGGGATGAAGCTGTCGTAGGGATGGTAGACGAGCGCGTCTCCGGCGCGGATGCCTGCGAAGATGTGAGCGCCATCGCGGAACGGCGCCGGCATCCGGGGCGAGAACGGCTCGTCCTTGAGATCGGGGCGTTCGGTGTCGCACAGCGTCATGTACCCCTGGAACGCGAGCGGCGCGCGCATCCGGTAGACCTGGAACGGCGCGAGGTGGAAGCGGCGGATCAGGAACGTGAGCATGTCCCGCGACATGTCCTTCGAGGCTTCGAGCCGGATGATCTCGCCGAAGTTTCTTCGGTCCACGAGGTTCCTGACCGCCTCGAGCAGGTCGGACGCTTCGTCCTCCTCGATCTCGACGTCCGTGTTCCGCGTGATCCGGAACGTCGCCGCGTCGAGAACCCTGTATCCGGGGAAGAGCAGCGGCAGAAAGGTCCGGATCATGTCTTCGATCAGGACGATGTCGCAGGAGCGCGTGTTTTTCGAGATCCCGAACGACGAGTAGGATTTCGCCTCCTTGTTGCGCGGGATGAAGACGAAACGCGAGAAGTTCTTCGGGATCTTGAGTCGGGCGTAGCGGATGCCCGAATCCGGGTCGAGGAGTTCGACGAGGAAATTCAGGCTCAGGTTCGAGATCGTCGGGAAAGGGCGCCCCGGGTCGATCGCCTGCGGCGTCAGGATCGGGTATATCTCGTTCCGGAAGTACCCCTCGAGGAACTTCTTCTGCTTTTCGCCGAGCTCCTCGAACGGCGTGATCCTGATATCGGCCTTGCGGAGCGCGGGCAGGAGATCCCCGAGCCAGCGGTTCTGCGCCTTCGAAATCAGCGGAAGCAGCTTCTTGCGGATCGTCGCGAGCTGCCGGGCGGGCGTCATTCCGTCGGGGGGCAGGTTGAGGAATCCCGTCGTGTGCTGGTGGAAGATATTCGCGACGCGGACCATGAAGAACTCGTCGAGGTTGTTCCAGAAGATGCACAGGAACTTGAGACGCTCCAGAAGCGGCGTCTCCTCGTCCTCCGCCTCTTCCAGCACCTTCGCGTCGAAGTCGATCCAGTTGATCTCGCGGTTCAGGAACAGCGACGGGTCGTCGAGATCGATCGTCGATATCTCTCGTCCGTCGCGCGGGTTGTCCGAAGTCGCGTCCATTGAGTCCACCTCCGGCGGCGTATTCGGGGCGCGGTCCCCGTCCGGATATCATACCCTTTCCGCCCCGGGGCGGTCATCACGGTTGTGTTACAATCATGTCTTTTCTTTCAGGATTCCCCGGATTCCGGGATCAGTTCGACTCCCCCGTCGTGACGATGCTCTTCATGAGATTTTCGAGAATCTGCTTTTTCACCTGGTCTTCGGCGCCCGGGGTCGAGTCCGCCCCCTTGCCCGTCGGAATGTCGATCCGGATCGTGAAGTCCCGCCCGTTCCCCGTCGAGGGTTTCGCCGGCGTCGTCCACGGGACGTCGGGTGTCCTCTTCGCCTCGCGCGTGACCTTGAAGTCCGAGAGTTCGGGTTTCGCCCACGTTCCCCTGAGCGAGAAACTCGTCTCGCGGAAGTCCCTGGTGGAGAGTCCGCCGATGAGTCCGGACAGGAAGTTCTGGAGGAATGCCGCGTTCGTGAGCGTCCCCTCGATCGAGAGCAACCCCTGAAGCGCGCCGAGGAAGGTGTTGAGCGCACGGACATTGATTTCTCCCATGCATTTGAGGTCGAACGGGTCGGACGTTCCGAGCCCCACGTTTCCCGTCACGCCGAAGTATCGGTAGACCGGATCTCCGGGCCAGGCCGCCGCGCGGCTTCCCGGGAGCAGGTAGAGACGTTTGCCGTCGATGTTGAAGCTCGAAAACAGCGAGTTGAACCGGAGAGTTCCGGTATCCGAGAGCTTTTTGAGCGCGGGGAACCCAGAAATGACGCCGTTCCTGGCCGAGAAGCTTCCGTCGCCGAAGACGAAGAGAAAGCGGCCCGCAGTGCCGGATGCCTTCATCTTCAGATCCGCGTTCCCCTCGATCCGTCCCGGGGCTGCGAGCAGCGGGCGCGAGACCCGGTCGAGGTCCATGCTCGTCACCGAAAGCGTGCAGGTCCATGCCCCCTGGGCGATCCGGTACTCCGCGTCCGTCTTCGCGGCGCCGCCATAGACGGACGCGGTTCCCTTCGCGATCGAAACCCGGTCGTCCGAGACGACGAACGGCAACGAGAAATCCCGGACCTCGAAACCGGAGAGAATCGCCCTATTCCCCTCGATTTTCCCGGTGCCCCTGTATCCGTCGTCGCGGATCGTCCCTTCGGTCGAGAACGTGACCAGCCCGGACATCGTCCCCTTGCGGTCCGGACCGATAGCCTCGGCGAGTCC
>CALFXN010000435.1 GCA_937957815.1 uncultured Synergistales bacterium | reverse complement strand
CCGAGATCTACACTCTTTCCCCTACACGACGCTCTTCCGATCTGGTTCTTTCCGGCGGGAGGCGGCGGCATCTTCATCGCGATGGCGGTCTTTTCGCTCAAGTTCATCGGCTTCGAAATGACGCCGACGATGATCGAGGAGGTCAACTTTCCGGTCAGGAAGATGGGACTCGTCATCCTGGCGGCGCTGTTCATTCCGGCGATCCTGTACGCGATCGTCGTCCTCGCCATGGGCGGCCTCGCTCCGTGGGAGGAAATCGCGAAGATGAGCATGCCCGAGCCGGAGCTCGTGCGCAAGCTGGGGCTTCCGGGCGTCGTCGCGATCCTCGCGATCACGGGGGGCGTGCTCCACGCGCTGACGACGCTGATGGGATTCTGGACGTCGTCGGCCCGGGTCCTGTACGGCGCGGCCCAGCTCAACCAGCTTCCCAAATTCTTCCAGAAGCTCAATTCCCACGGACAGCCCTACCTCTCGAACCTGACGGTGCTGCTCTTTTCGGTGTTCTTCTGCGCCTTCACGGGCGACAACTGGGTACAATACATCTACGCGGTCTCGTGCATCGCCGCTGGCGTCGTGTACCTCTTCTGCTGTCTCGACGCCCTCGTGCTCCGGAAGAAACACCCGGAATGGAACCGGCCGTACCGCTATCCCGGCGAAACCCTCATTCCCGTCCTCGGATCCCTCATCTCGGTCTGGATCATCATCGGCTCGATGCGGGAACTCCCGATCGGGGGGTACGTCTCTCTGGCGATCTATTTCGCGATCGGGCTGGTTCCGCCGATTCTCATGGGCGTCTACAGAAAGATGAGCCCGAAGGATCATCAACTCGTGTGCCTGACTCCGGACGATATCGGAAAATAGATCCGGCCGCGTGAAACGCGGACGCGGAGCGGTCACTGGAGGCGCCGGATGGCGGACGGCATCCGAAAGATCGTGAAATCCCTTTTCGCGGCAGTGTGCATCGCATCGCTTCTTTCGGGCTTCGCGACGTTCGCGGCGGAGGCTCCGATCGTCGTCGGCTCCATCTGGAGCCAGGTCGGCGTCGCGGCGCCTCCGGGACAGGCGGGGCTTCGCGGCGGCCGTCTGGCCGTGAAAATCGTCAACGAACGGGGGGGCGTCTTCGGCCGCCCCCTCGAACTCAAAAATATCGACGGTCAGAGCGATATCACCGTCATCTCCAACGCGGCGATCCGACTGATCGAGGAGGTCGGGGTCGTCGCGGCGTGCGGACTGTGCGACGATTCGCTCGTGTCCGCTGCCGGTTCGCTGTTCCAGTCGGGGAAGACGCCGTTTCTCGTCGCGTCGGCCACGACGCCGACGATTCCGAGTATCGGAGACTACATCTTCATGGTTCCGTTCGGCGACAACTATCAGGGGAGAGCGGTCGCGAGCTTCTGCGTCGCAACGCTTGGGTGGAAAAGAGTCGCCGTCATCCGGGACGGCGCGAGCGCCTACAGTACGGAGCTTTCGAAGTTCTTCATCGAAGCTTTCAGGGAAATAACCGGGGACGAGAACGCCGTGATCCATCAGGAGATCTACCGCACCGGCGACGTCAATTTCACGGCACAGCTGACCCGCCTGCGGCGGCAATGCGACGCGAACACAATCGACGGAATCGTGATCATTCCCCCGTTTCCGCAGGACAGCCCGATTCTCGCGAAACAGGCCAGAAGGCTCGGGATCCGGCTTCCGATCATGCTGACCGACGGTGCCGACGACCCGACGGTGATCGAAGTCGGCGGGGAGCATGTCGAAGGAGCGTTCATATCCACGCATTTCGCGGCGGAGTATCCCCTCACGGAGAACGCGAGGCGATTTGTCGAAGCCTACGCGGCCGAGTACGGGACCGAACCCGGCGCGTTCGAGTGTCTCGGCTTCGACGCCGTCATGATCCTCGCGGAAACCATCGGGGCGATAGGAAGGGAAAAATGGGACTCGATGTCTCTTGTCCAAAAGCGGACGGCGATACGGGATACGATCCAGATTCACGCGTATGTCACGACGACCATGCCGATCTCCTACCCGGACCCGGAAACGGTGCGATACCCCAGAATTCCCGAAAAGCCGGTCGTCTTCAAGGAAATAAAAAACGGCCACAGGGTATTTCGCGCGATCCTCGATCCTGAGGACGTGTACAAGGAGTCCCGCGCGGATCGGGCTCACGATTCGCCTCCTGCGTTCCGGAGGTGACCGGATGCTGAATGTCCGGGAACTCACGAAAAGCTTCGAAGGATTGAAGGCCGTCTCCGGTCTGACCTTCGATCTCGATGACGGCGAAATCCTCGGCCTCATCGGCCCCAACGGCGCGGGGAAGGCCACGGTGTTCAACCTCCTGTCGGGGATCCTGAAACCCGACTCGGGCGCGATCTTCATGGACAACGAGAACATCGCCGGTCGACCGTCGCATCGGATCACGAGCGGGGGAATGACGCGAACGTTCCGGAGTCCACGCCTGATAAAAGACATGACTGCAGTGGAAAACCTGAAGCCCGCCTTTTATCTCATCGAGCGATACGCATGGTTCGACTCTCTCGTCCAGACGCCGCGCTATCGCAGGGCCGAGGCGGAGATACTCGCGAAAATCCGCGAAACGCTCGGCCTTCTCGAGATCGGGTGGTGTGCGGATATCGCGGTCGAGGACCTCGCCTACAGCGTCCAGAAGAAGCTGGAGCTCGCGAGGGCGCTTCTGTGCGATCCGAAGATCCTGCTCCTCGACGGGCCGTCGTCGGGACTGAATCCGGCCGAAGCGGACGAGATCACGGACATCGTCCGGCTGATCCGCGGACGGTCGCATATCGGGATCATCGTCATCGAACACAACATGAGGGTCGTCATGGAACTCAGCGACAGGATCGTCGTCATGAGCCGCGGAAGCCTCATCGCCCAGGGGTCGCCCGCCGAAATCCGCGGCAACGAAAAGGTCATCAGCGCGTATCTCGGGGAGAAGACCTTGAGGCGACTGACCGCCGAACCGGATTTTCTGGAGGCGTGACGCGTGCTGTCCATCGAAAACATGGTCGCCGGATACGGCAAGGCACAGGTGATCCACGGCATCGACCTCGAAGTCAGTCCCGGGGAGATCGTCGCGCTCGTCGGCCCGAACGGAGCCGGAAAAACGACGACGATCCGGTGCGTCACGGGTGAAATCCGACCCTGGGGCGGATCGGTCCGGTACGGCGGAGCGGACATCGCGGCGATGCCCGCCCATCGGGTCGTGTGCGCGGGAATCAGCTGCGCCCAGGAGGGGCGCAGTATCTTCGGCAATCTCACCGTACACGAAAATCTTGCGATGGGCGGGTACGTCATCAGGGGGCGCGCGAAGCTGAAAGAGCGGATGGAGTGGGTGTTCGATCTCTTTCCGCGGTTGAAGGAACGCACGGGGCAGCGCGCGGAGTCGCTGAGCGACGGGGAACAGCAGATGCTCGCGATCGGAACGGCGATCATGAACGAACCCGATCTTCTCCTGCTCGACGAGCCATCCCTCGGTCTCGCTCTAGTCGTCGTGGACCAGATCTACCAAAAAATCGCCCAAATTTGCAGGGAAGGATCTTCGATACTGCTCGTGGAGCAGGATATCGGGCTCGCGCTGGAGACAGCGGGAAGGGCGTATGTCATGGAAAACGGGCTGATTCGGATCTCCTGTCCGAGCTCCGAACTCGCGAAGGATCCCTAC
>CALFXN010000434.1 GCA_937957815.1 uncultured Synergistales bacterium | reverse complement strand
ACGTGACTGGAGTTCAGACGTGTGCTCTTCCGATCTGATCGACTCCGAGCTTCCACGCGACGGGCGCGATAATCGGACCGAGGACGACGACGGAGGCATAGTCGTCCATGAACATTCCGTTGACGAGCAACGCGACGTTCACCATGAGCAGGAACGCCCACTGCGGAAGCGTCGCGAGCGGCCCGATCACCTTGTAGACCACCTGCTCGTTCGCGATGGCCCAGGCGGTCACGGTCGCGCTTCCCGCGAGCAGGATGACGAGTCCCGACGTCAGCGCCGTGTCCTTGAGGATCGCCGGAATGTCCGAGAGCTTGCCCTCCTTGTACACGACGAAGGTGATGATGAAGGCGTATATGGCCGCTATCGCGGACGACTCAGTCACTGTAAAGATGCTGCCGAAAATCCCTCCGAGGATGATGACGGGAAGCATGAGCGCGGGAAGGGCGCGGCGGAGCTGCTTCCACTTCTCCGGCCACGGGGCGCGCGGATGGCTCGGGTATCCTCTTTTGACGGCGATCCTGTGGATCGCGACCATCTGCGCGAGGGCGATGAGAAACGCCGGGACGACCGCCGCGAGGAAGAGCCCCGCGATGGACGTCCTTCCGACCGCGACGCAATAGATGATCATCAGAACGCTCGGCGGCATGATCGGCCCGAGCAGGGAACTGCTCGCCATGACCGCCGAACTGAAAGCGGGCGAGTATTTTTCCTTCTTCATCATCGGGATCAGAAACGACCCGAGCGACGCGACCTCGGCGAGCGCGAGCCCGACGATGGACCCCATGAAGAGACACGTTCCCACCGTGACGAGGGCAAGTGCGCCGCGGACGTGTCCGATGAAGGCGTTGACGAAATCGATGAGGGCTTCGAGGAGATGGCCTTTCAGGAGGAACTGGCCGGTGAGGACGAAGAAGGGAACCGAGAGCAGCGAAAATCCGTTCATTCCCTCGAACATCCGCTGGACGACGAGAAGCTGCGGGTAGCCGCCGACCAGGAGGTACATCGTTGAACTCAGGATCATGTTGAACGCGATGGGAAATCCGATGATCAGAAGAACGACGAAGCAGGTGACAAGCGTCAGCAGAGCCATTGAAAAACCTCCTCTTTCCACTTCCGGATCACGTTTCCAAACCTGAACCCCTTCGAAGGACAGACGCGATCGAACAAGAACCGAGGAATTCTTCCGAAATGCAGCTCTTTTATCGATTATCGATAACCGATATCATCCTCATCGATATCCGTTTTGTCAAGCACATTGCGGGCACCTCGCGGAAAGACCGGTCCGAGGGGCAGACGCAGACGAGGATGTCGTCTATAATGACGTCCGGAGGGGACGAATATGACGCGAACGTACAAATCCCGGAGAAATCCGGCCAGAGTAAAGGAAATCCAGAAAAAGCAGGAGACCTCTCCGCGCGAAACGACGCCCGCCGTCCCGATCGCCAACGGTCACGTCCCCCACGTTCTCATGCCCGAGGACATCCAGGCGCAGAACACGCTCGCCGTCCTGATCGACGCCGACAACGCCCAGCCCGCGATCATCGAGGGGCTCCTCGCGGAGGTGGCGAAGTACGGAGTCGCGTCCGTCCGCCGGATCTACGGCGACTGGACGACGCCCCAGCTCGGAAGCTGGAAGACCGTTCTTCTCGAATACTCCATCCACCCCGTGCAGCAGTTCCGCTACACCGTCGGAAAGAACGCCACGGACAGCGCGATGATCATCGACGCGATGGACCTTCTCTACACGGGGCGCTTCGACGGGTTCTGCCTCGTCTCGTCGGACTCGGACTTCACGCGCCTCGCCTCCCGCATCCGCGAGGAGGGCAAGCGCGTGATCGGCTTCGGCGAGAAGAAGACCCCGCGCGCGTTCGTCTCCGCCTGCGACAAGTTCATCTACACGGAGCTGCTTCTGGAGGAAAGATCGGAAGAGCACACGTCTGAACTCCAGTCACGTGGCCTTA
>CALFXN010000433.1 GCA_937957815.1 uncultured Synergistales bacterium | reverse complement strand
GCCGACCTCTCCCGCTTCACCATCGCCGCGACCTACGCCGACGCCGAGACGAAGGGCGAGGTCCCGATCGAAATCACCGTCGACGCGACCGACTACAGGATCGCCGGCATCATTTCCATCGTTCCCACGGAAAACGGCGTCTCCGTCAGCAACGTCGAACCGAAGCCGGACGGGATCGTCCGTCCCTCGCTCCTGAAGTTCGGCCCGGACGGCAGGATCGTCGCGGTTCCGGGAGAACCGATCGAGTGGGGCGACGGACTCGACGTCATCCTCGACCTCATCCCGGGGGGAAAGATCCTCCGCATTCTCGGAAAGGCCGAATCCATCGGAGGCCGGGGAGCCGCGCTTCTCGGCGGTCCCGTCGTCGTCGCGGCAAACCCGCTGCTCACTCCGTACATCGATGCGACGCACCGCTTCGGAACGGAAAAACTGCCCGGACGATACGCCGCGTTCGGCGCGATTCCGTTGCGTTCCAACCCGAAGGAATACACGATGGCGCCCACGGGGGTCGTCATGGACCTCCGGGACGACGCAAATAACGGGAGAACGTTCCGGGGCGTCATCGAAAGCATGGGCGAAAAGCCCGTCGAACTTTCCTTTCTCTGGGAACCGCGCGGACTGCCGATGCTGACCTCCTGCGTCCCAAGCGATGACGGGAAACGCCTCGTCCCGATCGACCGGAAATTCGCCGTCCTCGTGACCGAAAACGGCAGGCATTCGTGGACCACCGTAAGCGCATCGGACGGATCGTTCCTCCGGCTCGTCCCCATCGGCGAAGCCGACTTCCCCCGGGAATTCCTGAGCGGAACGTGGAACGGAAACGACGGCAGTACACTCACGCTCGCGAAAGGATCGGCAGTCTACATTCCGGACAAAGGAGCGCGGATCCGCGGCGCGTTCACCGTCCGGGACAACCTTCTGACCATCGCCCCGGCGTCCGGCACGGCAGTGTCGCTGTATTTCGGCGTCAACAGGGAGGACAACAGCCTGACGGCGACGTTCACAGACACCGATACGGCCGTGATCTACACGAGGGGGAAGCCCGCGCCGAAGCCCACCGCGCAGCCGAAACCCCAGCCGCAACCACAGGGCATCACCCTCGACGGAACGTGGGGAACCATGTTCAACGGCCAGCAGCTCGTCATGCAGGTCGCGGGGAATCGCTACCAGGTCTGGATCGACGGAGCACCCTACGAATCGGGCGTGTTCAGCGTCCAGGGGGACGTCATGCACGTGCGGACCGCGAACGGGATGGTCTTCAGCCAGTACTTCCGGATCGACCCGACGGGAACCGTATTCACCGTCACGAACGCGCAGACGGGAATGACGGTTGTCTACCAGCGCCTCCGATAGCGCGAATAAAGCGACACCGGCCGGCCTGGCTAGGCCTCTCCCTCCGCGTCCCCGACCGGCCGGATCGCCCCGATCCCGAGAAGCGCTTCGAACGTATTGGCGGCGCCTCCATGTTTGACGAGCAGACCGTCGACGCCCGATCGAAATCGACGCCGTCGATCGTCACTTGTCTGCCGGTCGGAGCCACACCCAGCCAGGAACCCGCGCGAGTCCCGCGCGACGGTCTGAAAATTCGCGGCCTCCTCAATCAATCTCCGGCTCACCGCCTCGTTGCGCTCCTCCGTCGTCATGGCATCCTTCTTCTCTCCATCCATACACCCTGTGAGGCAACGAAAATATGACATTAATAACCTAATCCACATCAATGTAATGAATGCATTCTTTTTAATTATACAAATAAGCATATCTCGTGTTCCGAACGTCCGCAAGAATCCGTATAATATGCGCAGGTACATTTCGGGAGGGTTTTTTATCGAATGAAACTCATGACGTGCTCGCTCTGCCAAAAGCTTTTTTCCGGCGATGGCCCCGAAATCTGTCCGAACTGCATGGACAGGCTGAACTCCCTTTTCCAGGTCATTCGCGACTATATCGAAAACAACCCGGAAAAGGATCTCGACGCGTATTCCCTGTCCAAGGCGCTGGACATCGATCTTCGATACGTCCAGGCGCTGGTTCGCCTGGAATACCTCGAACCGATGGTGCTGCCGCTTCCGGAACCGGCAGAGGTTCAGGAGCTGGGAGACGAAACCGAAAAAAAACGCGTGCTTGCCCGGCAGCTTCAGGAATCCCTCTCGAAATCGCTCGCGTCGCAAGAGCAAAAAAGTTCGAGAGGCCTGAAAAACGCAATGTACGCACAGGACAAGTATGGCATCAAAGACGGAGGAAAATAGAATGGAATTTCTGGACCTGGCGCGACAACGGTGCACGACACGAGGCTTCACCGACAAGGAAATCGACGCGAGCGACCTCGGCTATATCCTCTCCGCCGCGCGCGTGGCGCCGACCGCGTGCAACAGGCAGCCGCAGCGGATCATCGTCGTCCGGCAGCCCGATGGAATTCTCAAGGTCCGGAAGGCGTACCATACCTTCAACTCCCGATGCGTCCTCATCGTCTGCCGGGACGCGAGAGACGCGCTCGTGCGTCCCTTCGACCAAAAATGTTCGGCCGACCTGGACATCGGCATCGTTTGCGACCACATGATGCTGGCCGCGCGGGAGCGAGGCATCGGTAGCGTTCTCGTCGGCCTCTTCGACCCGCGAATCATTGCCGAAGAGTTCGGCCTCCCCGGATATATCGAACCGACGACGCTGCTCTTCCTCGGGCGCCCGGAAAAAGGC
>CALFXN010000432.1 GCA_937957815.1 uncultured Synergistales bacterium | reverse complement strand
CGAGCCTGCGCATGATCGTCTACGCGGCTGCGCCGATGCCGATCCCGGTCCTGAGTTCGCTCCCCAGTCCAGTTCCAATCGCCAGAGGCCACATTCCGAGGTCCGCAGCGAGTGTGATCATGACGATCGGACGGAAGGAATCCGCGATAGCCCCAAGCATTCCATCCCGCATCGACTCCCCGAGAGTCCGTCTCTTCTGGTACGCGTCCATCAGGAGCACGGCATTATTGACGACGATGCCGATGAGCATGACGATTCCGAGCAGGACGAAGACGTTTACGTTTTCGCCCGTCAGGAGGAGCGCCCAGACGACGCCGATCAGGCCGAGCGGCAGCGTGAGCATGATGACGATCGGCTGCGTGAGCGATTCCAGGATGGCCGCGAGGACGAGGTACGTCAGCACGACGGCGATAATCGCCGCTTCGAGGAACGCGTTCGCCGCTTCCTGCATGAATTCGTAGTCTCCCATGAAGCGGTACGAGTATCCCGGAGGGAGATCCGCCTTCGCGTCGATCGTCGCGGAAAGATCGCGGACAACCGTCCCGAGAGCCGCCTTCCGCCCGATATCCGAGTAGAACATCGCGGTTCGCTGTTTGTCGACGCGCGTGATCATGATCGGCGACTTCGTCTGGCAGATATCGGCGAGGTTGCCGAGAAGCTGCGGACGTCCCGGAGCGCCCGTGAAAAGAAACTCCTTCACCTGCTCCGTACCGTGTTCCTCGGAGAGTTTCACTCGGATGTCGTATGTCCGGTCCGAGGATTTGAACGTCCCGGCCTTGATCCCTTCGATATTGCCGCGAAGCGCCAGACCGAGGTCCGTTTCCGAGATTCCGAGATCCGAGAGAACCGCGCGTTTCGGGTAGATGCGTATTTCCGGCTTCCCCTCGCGAACGCTGGTGTCGGAGTTCTCGATGTCGGGATTCCGCTTCACCAGCGCGGCGATCCGCAGCGCGAGCGCATCCAGCTTCGTAAGGTCATCCCCCTGGATCTGGAGCATGATGGGGCGGGCCTGCCCTCCCGCAAGACTCGGGAGGGAGACGGTGACGATGGCGTTCGGAATGGCTGCAAGCTTCCCCCGTATGTCCGACATCCGTTCGAATATCGAAAATTTGCGTTCCGTCTTGTCGCAAAAGCGCAGGAAGATCTGTCCCATGTATACGCCTTCCGTCGCGATCCCGGCCTCTCCCTCGACCTTCCCTGCTGTCGTGAGGATATGTCTGAGTCCGGGCTGCTCCTTCAATATGGCCTCGACTTCACGCATCCGGGCAGTCGTCTCCTTCAGGTTCGTATCCGTCGGACACTCGAGCTTTACGTAGAGCTGCCCCTGATCCATATTCGGCGTGAACGACAGGCCAAGCTTCGGGAAAAGGTACATCGCATGCGCAAGAAGAACGATGCCACCTGCCAGGATACTGAACGTCAGTATCCGTGATCGCCCGGAGAACCGCAGAAATCCGACGTACGATGCGGTGAGCCGGTCGAACATCGCGTTCCAGAGCGCCTCCGCCTTTCTGAGCCCCCACCATTTTTTCTGTTCGCCGGATTTCAGCAGGAGGAGGCAGAGAATCGGCGTGAGCGTGAAGGAAATGAAGAGCGACGCGATATTGACAATCAGGCTCGTGACCGCGAACGGCTTGAAGAAGAGCCCCACCATGCTGCCCATGGTCGCGATCGGGATGAAGACGACCATATTCGTTCCGGCGCTCGCAAGGACGGCGACCGCGACGTCCGAGGCCCCGATTCGCGTCGCGTCCCTGACGTTCATTCCCTCGGCGAGGCGCGATTCGATGCTTTCGAGGACGACGATCGAGTTGGAAACGAGAATTCCGACCGAAAGGCCTATCGCGAGCAACGTCGAAGTATTCATCGTATACCCGACGGCATAGATAAACAGCATTCCGATCACGATCGTCATTGGCATCGTGATGGCGATGATGATCGTCGTCCGTACGTTGTACAGGAAGAAGAAGAGGATCAGGGCCGTCAGCGCGACTCCCGTCCAGATGTCGCCGAGCGCGCTGTCGTTGGAGGCCTTGATCATGTCGCCCTTGTCGTGAACCCAGACGAGTCGCATTCCGCCCGGCAGCAGACGGACGAGGGAATCCATGAGATCCCGGACTTCCCCGACGACCCTGAGCGCGTTCGCGTCGGCCTTCTTGACGATTCTGATCGCGATTGCGGGGGCTCCGTCGAGGAAGGCCGTCTGTCTGGGCTCCTCGGGGCGCATTTCGACGCGCCCGATGTCCTTCAGATAGACCCGTCCCTGCGGCGTATTCGCGATCTCGAGGTTTCCCATGTTCGATATGTCGCGATAGTCCGCGTCGAATTTCACAGAATACTCGGACCCAATGTCCTGGATACGTCCCGATGGAATGAGACGGATTCCACGCTGCACCGCGCCGACGACGTTCATCGTCGTCAGCCCTCTGGCTGCCAGAGCGGTCCTGTCGAGAAGAACGTGAACCTCGCGTTTGGATCCTCCGATCAGTTCGACGTTCGCGACTCCGCGAACGACGGCGAAGCGGTCGCGGAGTTTGTTGTCCGCGTAGTCGTACAGCTCGTCCACCGGAACATTTCCCGTCAGCGCCAGGGTGATGATCGGCGTCGCGTTGATGTCGAGCTTCATCACCTTCGGCTTTTCCGCCGCTTCCGGCAGGTCGTTGAGAATGGCGTCGATTTTCGCCCGCACGTCTGCCGCGGCGGTATCCACATCGACGCCGAGTTCGAATTCGAGGATATTCTGGCACATGTTCTCCATCGACATCGAGTTCACGTGCTTCAACCCGTCGATCGTGCTGACGGCATCCTCGATTTTTCTCGCGACATCCGTTTCTATCTCCGCAGGGCTCGCTCCCGGGTATACGGTCACGATCGTGACGTACGGAATATCCATTCGCGGCATCTGCTCGAGGCCGATCTTTCTCCACGCGTTGAGACCGAGCAGGAGAAGCGCCACAAGAAGCGCCGAAACGGCGATCGGACGCCGAACGGACGCACTCGAAAGAAACATGGCGTCGTCTCCTATTTCGTCCGGATCATGACGGGAGTTCCGTCATCGAGCATGAACTGGCCTTCGGAAACGATATCCTGCCCCGGCGCAAGCGACGAATCCCTGACCTCGAGCCATCCGTCCGTTTCGAGCCCGGTCGAGACCGGGACCATCCGCGCCTTCTGATCTTCGACGACGAAGACGACCGGCTGCCCGTTCCGCGTCTGAACGGAATTCCTCGGAATCCCCGGCGCGATTCTTTTCTCGAAAAGGACGCCGATTTCGGCAAGAGCGCCGGCCGTAAACCCTTCAGGCGGATTCTCGAGAACGCATTCGACCTCGAATGTCCGCAGCTGCGCGTTGATCGTCGGGCTCTTGTAGGAGACCACTCCATCGATCACGCGATCCCCGATCGCGACACGTATTGGCGTCTTTCCGACCTGGACCTTCGCGTACGTTTGAAAGGGAAGAAAGCAGCTCACCTTGATCTTCGAGAGATCTTCTATCTGAAGCACCGGCGTGCTTGTCCCGGCGAGCGCCCCGGGATCGAGAAATCGCTGCGTCACGACACCCGTCATCGGAGCTTTTACGAGCGTATCCCCCAGATCCTTCTCGGCGATCGCCAGTGCGGCCTCGGCCTGCCGGATTCCCTCCCGGCCGAGCGCGACCATCTTCTCCGTCGCCCTGATCCCGGCGGCGACCTGCGTATGCTGCAGCGAGACACGCTCGAATTCGTTCAGCGAGACGACGCGTTCCCGATAGAGCTTCTCGTAGCGATCGCGATCCTTTCGGGCCTTGTCGAGCTCCGCGCGCGTCCGTTCGAGCGCTATCTCGCGTTCGCTCAGTTGCAGTCTGGCCGCGTTGAGCTGCTGACGGGCTATTTCGACCGCCTGCTTCAGCCTGACATCCTCGATCTGGAACAGCGGCGTTTCGCCTTCCCCGACCGCATCCCCCTTGTCGACGAAGATCTTCTCCACGACACCACCGACACGCGGAGGCACCAGTATTGACGTTACCGCCTTCAGGTTTCCCTGAACGGATACACGGTCATAGAAATCCCGGGACACGACGGTCTCCGTTACGACGGGGACTCT
>CALFXN010000431.1 GCA_937957815.1 uncultured Synergistales bacterium | reverse complement strand
TCAGGAGCCCGTACGGGTCGGGGGAAAACGAAGATTTCTTCACGGTCAAGGGGGATGTCGCGGCGCTTCTGTCGAGCCGCGGACGCGAAGCTGAGTTCCGTCAGGGGAGCGAACCCTTCGGCCACGCGGGACAAACGGCCGATATCATCCTGGACGGTGAGAGGATCGGCTATCTCGCGCGTCTCAAACCCGCCATAGAGCGGGAGCTGGATTTCGGAGCTCCGGTGTACGCGTTCGAGTTCGAGTGTGCGCCTCTTGTCGAAAAACGCAGAATTTCCTATTCGGAGATACCGGCATACCCTTCGGTGTACCGGGACGTCTCGGTTCTCGTTCCATGCACGGAGTCAGTCGCGGCTGTCACCGAAGGGATCCGCGAAAGCGCGGGGGCGTTGCTCCGGGATCTCAGGCTTTTCGACGTCTATCATGGAAAGGGTATTCCCGAAGGCGTTCGCAGCCTTGCGTTCTCTCTTTCCTACAGAGATGCGGCGAAGACTCTGACCGAAGGGGAAGTCGACTGTGTGAATGACAGGGTCCGTGCGGATCTTGAGAAAAAAGGATATATTCTGCGATAAGCGTGGCCAGTATCCGAAAAGGAGATGACGGGAAATGGTTTCTTTCTCTCAGATCGAAAGCGTCACCGACAGACTTACCGAATACATCCGCTCGCTCCAGCAGGAACGCGATCGTCTTCGTACGGAACTGAACGACCTCCGGACGAAACTTTCGGAAAAGGACCTTGAACGTATCCGTGAAAGCAAGGAACGCGAGAGGATTTCCGAAGCTCTCGAGCGGGAGAAGATGGCTTTCCAGAAAGAGCGGACGCAACTTGAATCCCAGGTCAAGGCGGTTTGCGAAAAGCTTGGCGCACTCCTGCCGCAGCAATCGAACGCCGCCGAGACGAAGAAGCCGTAGGCGTGACATCCCATGCGGGATGTAAGTATCAAGATCGGGAAAAAATCGTACACGTTGCAGACATCTCTTGATCAGGAGAGCCTGGATCGCGTCCGCGCGATCATTGCGGGCGCGGCCGAAGAAATTCCGGGTGCTCCTGATCAGGAGCTTCTCCTCGTTCTTTCCTGTCTGCAGCTTGCATATTTTGTCGATCACACCCTCGAACGTCTCGAGGCGATCCTTCGCGATCAGGAACCGGGCACGGTCGCATGAGTCCGTCTCTTCTTCCCGATGCAGTTGCGGCGTGCGTCATCCTTTTTTTCGCCGCGAGAGGCGTCACCAGGGGGCTTACGGGAGAGATATTCTCCCTTCTGGGAATGATCGGGGGAGTCGCGCTTGCGTGGAAATATTACTCGACCGGCGCCGGCTTTCTCGCGGCGTATTTTCCGACGGTATCTCCGGCGGTTCTTCAGATTCTCGTCGTGGCCGTTCTCTTCCTCTCGGGCGTTACCGTCGCTTCGTGCGTCTGCAGGCTCGTCAGGGCGATTCTCCGTTTTTCGTCCCTGACGTTCTTCGATCGGATCCTCGGTTTGATTGTCGGAGCGGCGAAAGCTCTCCTGTTGCTTGCGGGCGTTCTTGTCCTCACCGCATCCTTTGCGCCGGATCTTCTGACGACCGCTGAATGGGCGAGATCGAGCATTGCGGTTCGCATCGGTCTCGATGCGTGGCCTCATATCGAAAGAATTCTCAGGGACCGGAACATCGAATTGCCGATACCTTCGCTCCCGCGCCGGGACAAAGGAGTTCTGAGCGACGACAATGCATCTCTCTGACGAGATACGCCGTACCTTGCAATGCGATGAAATTCTCAGGATTTTCGAAAAAGAGACGCGAAGCCCCCTCGGATCCTTTGTCCTGTCGCGGCTGAAAACGGCCGAGACGTTCGCCGAACTGAAGGGACGTCAGGATTTGCTTCGGGACTACAGGTCGTACAGGGACTCGAAAGGCGATCTGCCGTGGAAGAACGGAGTCCAGCGCATCGACGAGCTTCTCGAATCGGCGAAACATACGTCGTTTCTCACAGGAGAGGAGCTCATCCGTATCCGGACTCTTATTCTCCTCGCGAACCAGCTTCGGGACGCACTTCAGGCGGAGGTCGCGACGCGCGAATCCTTCGGAATCCTGTCGAAGCGTCTGCGGGATTTTTCGCCCGAGTACGAGGCGCTGGGCGTTTTCGACGAATACGGAACCCTCTACGATCACGCCTCCCCGGAGCTACGTTCGATCCGGGAGGAGCTTGACTCGATCAGCAGGAGCATCCGCCGGGCAGGGCAGGATCTCATATCGGATCCGAAGACCGCTTCGATGTTGCAGGACAGGGTTCTTTCCGTACGCCTCGGGAGATTCGTCGTCCTTGTGCGTCAGGATTGCATCAGCCGCTTTCCCGGAACAATCCTCGACCGTTCGAGCTCCGGAAACTCGGTGTACATGGAACCGCGATCCCTGAACGCGCTCAACAACCGCCTCGTCATGCGTCAGCGCGACGAAACGGAGGAAGAGCAGCGGATCCTTCGAAAGCTGACAGGGTACATTCTTTCGCGAGAGCGTGCGCTCCTCGACTCCCAGGAAGTCCTCGGAACTGTGGATATCCTTCATGCCGCGGCGAACCGGATGGACCGGGGAGGATGGATTCTTCCGATTCTCGATGAACGCCCTCGTTTCAGCCTTTACGAGGCCCGACACCCCTTGCTCGGCGAACGGGCCGTCTCCTCGACGATCATCTGCGGCGAGGGGTTCCGCATTCTCGTCATCACCGGTCCGAATACGGGCGGGAAGACAGTCGTCCTCAAGAACGCGGGCGTCAACATTTTTCTCGCCTGGTGCGGAATGCCGATCGCCGCGGCGGAAAATTCGGTCGTGGGCGTCGTATCGTCGATTTTCGCGGATATCGGGGACGAACAGAGCATCGAACAGAATCTGTCGACGTTCAGCGCGCATCTCGCGCATGTGGTTCGCATTCTCCGCGACGCGGACGGCGCGTCGCTGGTGCTTCTCGACGAACTTGGAGCGGGAACCGATCCGCAGGAAGGAGCGGCTCTCGGCGTCGCAATCCTCGATGCGCTCCGGAAAAAGCGATCTCTCGTTCTCGCCTCGACGCATCATAATCCGATCAAGCAATACGCGCTGACGACGTCCGGCGTGGAGTCCGCGAGCATGGAATTCGATTCGGAGACGCTTTCGCCGACGTTTCGTCTTCTGATGGGAATTCCCGGGAAGAGCAACGCGATTCTGATCGCGGAGCGTCTCGGCCTTCCTTCCGACGTCATCGAAAGGGCGCGACACGTGCTCCGCGAGCGTGAGATACCGGTCGAAGAGCTTATTTCCGAGTTGCAGGAGCGTCGCGTCCTTCTCGACCGCGAAAAAAGGGAATTCCTGAGCGAGAAGAGGCGTCTCGACGATTTGAAGAAAACCTACAACGATCGCATGGCTTCGATAGAGTTCGAGAAAAACAGGATTCTCGAAAAGGCCGACAGGGATGCGGCGGGAATTATCGAATCCGCCGAGTCGGCGTCGCGGACGATGATCCGGGAACTCGAAGGAGCGGCGAAATCGGCGGCTCACAGAAAGCTCCACGAACAGAAGGAAGAGACCGGACGTCTGATCAGGAGCATCGAGGACCGTGACAGAAAACGCGTTCTTTCCCGCAGGAAGGCGGAACCCGAAGAAAAACCGCTTGCTCCGGGAGCCGCAGTCGAGATTCTCGGGAACGGAATCGTCGGAGTCCTGCTGCGAATCGACGGGAAAAAGGCGTTTGTCGAGGCTGGTGCCATGACCGTCGAAGTGCCGCTGGATTCTCTCGTCCCTTCGAAAAAAGGACCGAAAACCCGGGATACCCGCGGCGATGTCCATCTCGAACGGCCGGAACACGTCTCGAGTTCGGTCATGGTTCGCGGAATGAATGTCCAGGAGGCGCTTCCGCTCGTCGAACGATATCTCGATCAGGCGATGCGGTACGGGTATTCGTCCGTAACGGTCATCCATGGGCGAGGGGAAGGTATTCTCCGCAGAGAAGTCCACGCACTCTGCTCGCGACTGAAATACGTTCAGGAGTATCGACTTGGCGACGCCTCGGAAGGAGGCTATGGAGTCACCATCGTTTTCTTCAGGAATTAGGTGGCGATTCTGATGGAGCCATCGCAACGCGGGCCGGGCGGGAAGAATGTTTCACGACTTCTTCTTTCCCCGAGTTTCGGAGAGATGTATTTCAAGGAGGATCTCGTGTCGTTTCCCGGGAAACCGTTCTTTTTCCGCGGAAAGGAATACGGAACGCCCGAAGAACTCGGAGCCGCGCTTCTCGAGGGAACG
>CALFXN010000430.1 GCA_937957815.1 uncultured Synergistales bacterium | reverse complement strand
TGAAATGATCGTCCGGGCCGTTTTGGGCCAGCAAATCACCGTAAAGGCGGCGACAACCCTGGCCGGAAGATTTGCGGAAAAGTTCGGCGCGGCAATCGATACCGGTATCGAAGGGCTGGCCCACGCCTTCCCCTCGGCGGAAGTCATTCTCACGCTGGAAGCACCCGTCGAGAATCACCTTGGCCCGCTTGGAATCATCGCCGCCCGCGCAAAGACGATCCTTGCTCTGGCAGAGAGGTTTTCAAAAGAAGCGATCGGTTGCGGATTTTGCGTACAGCCGGAAGACGAAATCACGAAACTGATGGAGCTTCCCGGCATTGGCCCATGGACGGCACAGTATATCGCCATGCGCGCGTTTGAATGGACAGACGCCTTTCCCGACACCGACCTGGGCGTGAAAAAGGCGCTCGCCCCTCTGGGCAGAAAAGGAATTCTCGCTCTCGCGGAGCATTGGCGGCCGTGGCGTGCCTATGCAACACTGTGTCTCTGGAACTCCCGTGAGAGTCAGGGGGGATAATGAATGTATCATTCAACGCTTTATTCATCGCCGGTCGGATCGCTTACGCTGGCAGGGAATGACGAAAGCATCGTCGGCCTGTGGTTGGAGAACCAGAAATATTTCGGCGACACCGTATTGGGACAGCATATCCTGAAATCGGAAACTCCGGTTCTGCGCAAAGCGAAAGAATGGCTTGACCGGTATTTCGCGGGAGAAAAACCCGCCGTTTCCGAGTTGTCGCTTGCCCCTGACGGCAGCGATTTCCGCCGGGAAGTCTGGCGAATGTTGTGCGAGATCCCCTATGGCGAAGTGACCACCTATTCCAGGATCGCGAAAAGGATGGCCGTACGCATGAACAGGGAAAAAATGTCTGCGCAGGCGGTCGGCGGAGCGGTGGGACACAACCCGATCTCCATCATCATCCCGTGTCACCGGGTTATCGGCACAAACGGAAGTCTGACCGGTTACGCCGGTGGAATCGGCAATAAGCTCAGGCTGCTGGAATTCGAGGGCGTCGATCCCTCGCGATTTTACGTACCCGCAAAGGGGACTGCACTATAAGAAAGTTGTGTTGCCTTGCCCCCTCCAGACCCTGCACATGGTATTGTGCAAGATCTGGAGGGAGGCAATCACGTTTTTCATACATATACAATTGGAACCGGAAAAGGCTACAGAAGCTTTTTCGCCCCCGACCAGACCTCTTCGACCTTCAGCGCCGCGGCCGCATGTCCGGGATGTTTCGCCGGGTTCCACGTCTTCATGTCGTCGAAGACGGGTCCCTCCGTGCGGTATTCGATCCGTCCCTTTACCTGGAACGCCTCGCCGCCCTCCGTCATGAAGAGCGCGGAACCCTTGCTCCCGGCGAGGATGTTTTTCCGCGTCTTGTCGAAATAGTTGTCCGCGACGACGATCGTCTCATCGTCGAACAGGCTCACGCAGGTGGCGTAGATGGCGTTCGGAAGTCCGTCCGCGTCGACTGTCGCGAAGACGATGGCTCCCTTTCTGTTATTCCACGCTTTTTGAACGTCTTCAGGAATCTTCGGCATCGTGTCCTCCCTGTGATATGTTTTTCAGATTTGTTCGAAATAGCGGCGATCTTTTCAGTGGATGGAGCATACCACCGGCGCGGTGATGGCGCAACGTCGAGGCAGACGGAACAGGTTCTGAAGAACGTCGGCGCCCTGCTGGCGGCCGAAGGGTTCTCGCTCGCGGATGTCGTCAAGGCGACCGTCTTCGCGACGGACATGGGCGCGTTCGCAGCCGTCAACGAGGTCTAAGCCCGATTTTTCACGTCCGAGCCGCCCGCCAGGTCGTTCGTCGAAGTCTCCGCGCTCCCGAAAAACGCCCTTGTCGAAATCGAGGTCATTGCGTATAAGAAGTGACGAAGGCGAAAACTTTGGCGGCACCGTGATTCTTTCGCGGCGGCCGAAACAGGGGAGGCGCGTTTTCGATGAACGAACACACAGCGCGACATCATGACGTAGTGGGGAAAAAGGTCGTCGAGACTCTGACGAAGAACGGCTTTCAGGCTCTGTACTGCGCGACGAAGGCCGAGGCGGCGGAGGCGGTCCTGCGGCTCGTCCCGGAGGCCGTCACGGTCGGCGTGGGCGGATCGTGGACGATCGTCGAACTCGGGATCCTCGAGACGCTGAAGGAGCGGGGCTGCACGATCCTGAACCACAACGCCCCGGGGCTTGACGCCGCGGAAAAGCTTAGGATCCGGCGCGCGCAGCTGACCTGCGACGTCTTTCTGACCGGCTCGAACGCCGTGACGATGGACGGACGACTCGTGAACGTCGACGGGACGGGCAACCGCGTCGCCGCGATGATCTTCGGGCCCGGAAAGGTCATCGTCGTCGCGGGGATCAACAAGGTCGTCCGCGACTTGGGCGCCGCGGAGGAACGCATCCGGAGCGTCGCCGCGCCCGTGAACAACAGCCGGATCGGCCTGCCGAACCCCTGCGTGAAGACCGGGGAGTGCATGGACTGCCAGGGGCCGACGCGGATCTGCAACGTCACGACGATCATCGGCAAGCGCCCGAACGCGACCGAAATGCACGTCATCATCGTGGGGGAGGATATGGGGTTCTAGAAGAACGGACGCGGGGCGGAACCGGGGCGGCTCTTCTGGAGCCGCCCTTTTTTGTTGACAACTCACCCCCCGCCCTGTAGCGTTATTGTCCGATACGGCAGTCTCTTCGCAATGTTGCCCAATATTCTTCGGAGGAGGAAATCGAAGATGGACGGACAGAACGACGCTCCCGTTTCGCGCGAGATCGCGGGGTCGCCGTCGACGGCGAACGTTCGGCTCATGCGGGACCGGTACCTTTCCGAGCCGCTCTACGTCGACGTGGAGTACATCCGGCACTATACGGACGCGCACCGGAGGACGGACGGCATGAACGTCCTCGAGCGCCGCGCCGAGTGCCACGCCTGGGCCATGGAGCGCCTCACGCCGTCCATCCGCGACGGTGAGCCCTTCGTCGGCGGCAAGACGCGCTACGTCCGGGGCGCGATTCCCTACTGCAACTATGCCTGCGGCTACGTTCTGCGCGAGCTGCGGCACGAGGAGCAGGAGGCGCAGGACAGCGTCACGGACCTCGGAACGGGCGGCGGGATCGGTGCGGGGCGCGAGATCTCGGGTAAGGGCGGCTATTCGTTCTTCGGCGGCAAGTTCCTGCTGTCGCACGAGGACCGCGAGACGCTCAAAAGCTGCGCGGAGTACTTCAGCGGAAAGTGCATGCAGGATGTCGGCGACGCGCTCTGGAAGAGCGTCTACCCGCAGGCGTCGTACATCGAGAACGGCTGGAAGGCCGTGCTCTACACCGCGCCGCACGACCCGGCCCCCGAGGGGCGCTTCGTTCTCGATTTCGAGACGGCGCTGGCCGAAGGCCTGAACGGCGTCATCGCCCGGGCCCGCGCGAAGATCGCCGAAACCTCCGTGACGGACTGGGAGTCGGCCGAGAAGCTCTACTTCTGGCGCGCGTCCATCCGCGTGCTCGAAGCGACGATCGCGTGGGCGCGGAACTATGCGGCCGCCGCGCGCGACCTGGCCGCGACCGAAGGCGACGAAGCGCGGAAGGCGGAGCTTCTCGCGATCGCGGAGCGCTGCGAGCGCGTCCCGGCGGAGCCCCCGCGCGACTTCCGCGAGGCCATGCAGGCCTTCTGGTTCGTCTACCTCGCGGGGCACATCGAGGGCTCGCACCTCGGGTATTCGCCCGGACGCTTCGACCGCTACATGTATCCGTACTACAAACGCGACATCGATGCGGGCCGGATATCGAACGGAGAGGTCCTCGAACTCCTCGAGGCGCTTCGCGTCAAGATGACGGAGATCGAGTACGTCGCGTCGTTCTCGTGGGAAGGGCTCGGGTCCGGGAACCTCTTCCAGAACATGATCCTCGGCGGCGTGGACGAACACGGACGTCCGGCCGACAACGAGCTGTCGATGCTGATCCTTCAGGCGGCGATCAACTGCCGCACGACGCAGCCGACGCTCTCGATCTGGTACGACGACGGCCTGAGCGACGAGTTTCTCCTGAAGGCCGCGGAGTGCGTCAAGACCGGGTGCGGCTTTCCCGCGTGGTTCAACCTCAGGGTGTTCGCGCAGCACGAACTCCAGAAGAGCGGCTCGCCGCTCTCCGTGATCCGGAAGTACGCGGCGATGGGCGGCTGCACGGAGCCGACGCTCGAGGGCATGAGCCACGGCATCGTCCAGGCGGGGTTCGTCAATCACGGCAAGATCCTCGAACTCGCGATGAACGGCGGCGTCGACCCCCGGACCGGAATCGCGTTCACGAAGACCGCCGTCCCGGAAAGCGCGGACGACCTTCTGGCGGCCTACGACGTCCACATGAGGGACGCGATCGGCAACTGGCAGCGCTACTGGAACTACGCGATGGCGGCGCACCGGCAGACCTGCCCGCTGATCTTCTCGTCCGCCCTGGTGCGCGACTGCATCGCGCGCGGCAAGTCGCTCGACGACGGAGGGGCCGTCTGCAACGGCACGCCGACGACGCTGAGCAGCGGCCTCGTCAACGCGGTCAACTCGATCGCGGCCGTCCGAAAGCTCGTCGACGAGGACAAGGCCTGCACGTTCGACGAATTGCGCTCTGCGTGCCTGTCGGACTGGGATGGGCGCGGCGACCTCAGGCGGCGCGCGCTCGACGCGCCGAAGTGGGGCAACAACGACGACGCTGCGGACCGCGTCTACGAGGACCTTTTCGACCGGTACTGCGATGTCGTCGCGGCGCAGAAGAACTATCTCGGCGAGCCCTACGACCCGTCGATGCTCGCGATCACGACGCACACGCCGTTCGGGAAGGCCTGCGGGGCCACGCCGGACGGGCGCGCGGCCGGGGACGCGCTCGCCGACGGCGTCACGTCGCCCTACCCCGGGACGGACGTGAACGGGCCGTTCGCGGTGCTCCTGTCGTCGTCGAAGATCGACAGATCGGAAGAGCACACGTCTGAACTCCAGTCACGTGGCCTTATCT
>CALFXN010000429.1 GCA_937957815.1 uncultured Synergistales bacterium | reverse complement strand
CCTGAAGGCCGGCAAAGACCGGCAGAAACTGGTCGACCGCTGGATCAACGAAGTAATCCGCTAGAGCGGCCATTCCCGAAAAGAACCGCGATCTTCCCCCGGCCGGAGGCGACTCCGGCCGGGGACGTCCAAGGAGTCTGACGCCATGCTCGCATCCCCGCTGAAACGGGACCCCGCGCTGCTTCCCGTCCTGGCAACCATCTGGCTGTCTCTTGCGCTTTTCGTGCTCTACCCGATCTTTCGGCTTTTTCTCGCCACCTTTCTTGTGGATGGACAGTGGTCCTTCGCGAACCTGGCCGCCGTCCTGAACAACTGGTTCGACCGGCAGGCGTTCGTAAACAGCCTCTGGCTCGCGACGACCGTGTCCGTCGCGGGAACGTTCCTGGGGTACGTCTACGCGTTCGCCGTCACGCGCCTTCCGCTGCCCTCATGGCTCAAGTGGACGCTCGGAGCGGTGACGACGCTGCCGCTGATCTCGCCCCCCTTCACGAGCAGCATCGCGCTCACGCTCTCACTCGGGCCGAACGGAATCCTGCTGAAACTCCTGGGTCTCGGGAATTTCAACTTCTACGGTTTCTGGGGGACGTGGCTCTCCGAGACGCTCACGTACTTCCCCGTTTCCTTCCTGACGCTCGCGGCCGTCCTGTCGGCGATCGGACCGAACCTCGAGGACGCAGGGCTGTCGCTCGGAGCTTCGCCCGGGCGGGTCTTCCGCACCGTGACGCTGCCGCTGTCGATCCCCGGGGTCGCGAACTCGCTGCTGCTGCTCTTCGCGAGTTCCCTGGCCGACTTCGCGACGCCGCTCGTTCTCGCGGGCCACAGCTTCCCGGTCCTTCCGACGCAGGCGTACCTCCAGATCACGGGGCTCTACGACCTTCGCGGCGGCGCGGCGCTCTCCTTCCTGCTCCTGATCCCCGCCGTCGCGGTGTTCTTCCTCCAGCGCTTCTGGGTCGGGCGGAAGAACTATGTCACCATCTCGGGCAAGACCGGAAGCCGCTCGTCGTTCAAAAGCGGCGGCCGACTCGCCGAAGCGTTCGTTCTCGGGACGTGCTTCCTCGTGACGGCCTTCATCCTGTATCTGTATTCCATCATCCTCGTGGGGGCCGTCGTGAAGGTCTGGGGCGTGGACAACTCGCTCACCGCGGAAAACTTCCGCTACGTGTTCACGCACGGACGCAAGGCCATCACCGATACGCTCCTCATCGCGGCGGTCGCGACGCCCCTGGGAGGCGTCCTCGCCGTCGTCACGGGCTTCGTCGCGCAGAGAAAGAAGCTCTTCGGGACGCGGGCCATGGAGTTCATCTCAATGCTGAACTACGCGCTCCCCGGGACGGTCGTCGGAATCGCCTACGTGATCGCGTTCAACGAACGTCCGATCCTTCTGACGGGAACGATGACGATCCTCGTGGCGGCCTACATGTTCCGCTATCACGCGGCGGGCATACGCGCCGTGATCGCGTCGCTCCACCAGATCGACCCGTCCATCGAGGAGGCCTCGGCGAGCCTCGGGGCCGGATCGGCGCGAACCTTCTTCCGGGTGACGGTCCCGCTGATCGTTCCGGCGGTGCTCATGGGAATGCGCTACCTGTTCATCCACTCGATGACGGCCATCAGCGCGACGATCTTCCTCGTGTCCGTCCGGTGGAGCCTGCTCACGACCCGGATCCTCGAATGCATGACGGAGCTGCAGTTCGCACAGGCATGCGCGTTCTCCGTGGTGCTCATCCTTCTCGTCTTCGGGGCGACCGCCCTCATGACGGGCCTGACGCGCATGGCGACGAACAGAATTTCCGGAGAGGGTGGTCGGAACTAATGGCCGTAACGCTGGAACTCGCCAACGTATCGAAAATCTTTCAGAAGGACCGGGAGCAGGTGCGCGCCGTTGACGCCGTCTCGCTCTCGGCAGCGGCCGGGGAGATGGTCACCTTCCTCGGGCCCTCGGGGTGCGGCAAGACGACGACGCTCCGGATGGTCGCGGGGTTCGAGACCCCGTCCGCCGGGACGATCTCGATCGCCGGAGAGGATGTCACGAACGTCCCGGTGAACCGCCGGGACATCGGCTTCGTCTTCCAGAACTACGCGCTCTTCCCGCACATGAGCGTCTTCGAGAACGTGGCCTACGGCCTGCGCGTGAAGGGGCTCTCCGAAGCGGACATCCGGAGGAAGGTCGGCGACTGGCTCGAACTCGTCGGGCTCGGTTCCGCCGAGGGGCGCTTTCCGAACCAGCTTTCCGGAGGGGAGCAGCAGCGCGTGGCGCTCGCGCGCGTTCTCGTGCTCGAACCGAGGGTGCTCCTCATGGACGAGCCGCTCTCGAACCTCGACGCCAAGCTCCGGATCCACATGCGGACCGAAATCCGCCAGATCGGAAGAGCACACGTCTGAACTCCAGTCACGTGGCCTTATCT
>CALFXN010000428.1 GCA_937957815.1 uncultured Synergistales bacterium | reverse complement strand
ACCGGCGGCGCCTCCATGTGGGGGCAATCGGAGAAGCTGGCCCTTGACCTGCTGATCAAGAAGATCAACGCCCAGGGCGGCGTTCTGGGCAAGAAGATCGAACTCATCACGTACGACGACAGGGACGATGCGGTCGAGGCGGTCAACGTGGCCCGCAGGCTCGCCAACGACGGCGTCGTCGCCGTCATCGGCCCCGTGATGTCCTTCATGGCCTGGACGGTCGCCTTGACCGAATCGACCTTGTCGCGCTCCATGACGTACATGACGCGCTCGACGACGATGATGGCGTCGTCGACGACCGTTCCGATGACGAGAACGAAGGCGAACAGGGTCAGGATGTTGATGCTGAAGCCGAGCGCGAGAAGCCCCGCGAACGTGGCGATGATCGACACGGGAATCGCCACGACCGGCACGAGCGTCACGCGCCAGTCCTGCAGGAAGAGGTAGCAGACCAGCACGACGAGGAAGAATGTCAGGCCGAGCGTCATGATGATTTCATGGATCGTCTCCCGGACGTACTCCGTCGAGTCGTACCCCAGAACGAACTTCGTATCGCTCGGCAACGTCGCCGTGAGCCGGTCGAGTTCCTTCTCGACGCCCTTCATGACGTCGAGCGCGTTGGACCCGGCCGCCTGCGAAATCAGGAGCATTCCGGCGGGAGACCCGTCGAACGAGCTGCTGAACGCGTAGTCCTCGGAGCCGAGTTCGATCGTCGCGACGTCCTTGAGCTTCACGAGTCCGCCCTCGGCCGTCGTCCGGAGGATGACGTTCTCGAACTGCTTCACGCTTCCGAGGCGTCCGGTCGTCGTCAGCGAATAGATCAGCGGCGAGTTTTCGTTCCCAGGCGCCGATCCGATGGATCCGAGCGACGCCTGCTTGTTCTGGCTCTGGATCGCGGCCGCGACGTCCGTCACGCCGATTCCCATGGCCGCCAGGCGTTCGGGGTCGAGCCAGATTCGGAGGCTGTACTTCGCCCCCATGACCCGCGCGTCGCCGACTCCGGGAATCCGCAGCAACGCGTTGCGGATGTTGTTCGAGGCGTAGTCCGCAAGGAAGAGCGAGTCCCTCGTCCCGTTCGGCGATATGAACGCGAGGAATCCGAGCGTATCGGAGAACATCGTCTGCGTCCGGATTCCGCGGGACGTCACCTCGCTCGGCAGAAGCGGCTCCGCCTGCTGGACGCGGTTCTGCACCTTGACGAGCGCCATGTCGGGATTCGTTCCCGTCTTGAACGTGATCGTCAGCGAATAGCGCCCCGTGTTGCTCGACGTCGAGGACATGTAGATCATTCCGTCGACGCCGTTGAGCGCCTCTTCGAGCGGCACGCCCACGGTGTTCGCCACGGTTTCCGCATCCGCGCCGGGGAACGTCGCCCACACCGAAATCTGGGGTGGCGCGACGTCCGGGTACTGCTTGACCGGCAGGTTGAACGCCGCGATGGCGCCCGCCAGCATCAGGATGACGGCGATAACCATCGCGAAACGCGGACGGTTGATGAAGAAGGTCGAGAACATGGGCTATTTTTTCCCTTCCGCGGGTTCCTTCGCGGCTCCGTCCGAATCGCCGGACGCAATCGCCTTCAGGTCGAAATCCGACTCCTGCGCGCGTTCCGCCGGAGACTTGACTCCGTTCCCCGACGTTACCTCCGCGGGACGGACCGCAGCCTCGGGGCGAACCGACTGCAATCCCCGCCAGACGATCTTCTCGCCGGGCTCGAGCCCGGAAAGGATCTCGTACGTCGAGCCGAACTGCGCGCCGATCTTCACGCGGCGCTGGTGTGCCACGTTCTTGTCGTCGACGACGTAGACGAAGTCGCCCTTCTCGTCGGCGAGGAGCGTCTCCTGCGGGATGACCGACGCGATGCGGGAATTCGCGGGCTTCGCCGAAACGCGCACCATCGCCCCGGGCACGAGAAGCCCTCCGGCGTTGTTGAAGCGCAGGTTCAGCATCATCGTTCCCGTCTTCTCGTCCATCATGTTGCTCTCGAAGTCGCGGACGCCCTTTTCGGGGTACGCGTCGCCGTTCGGAAGCCGGAGCGTCGCGTCGTAGACGGCGCTCTCGGAGGAACGGAACGCCTTGATCTGGTCCAGGAAGTCCCGGTCCGGCAGCGCGAACGAGACCCGGACGGGGTCGATCTGGACGATCGTCGTCAGCGCGCCGCTCGACGGAGTCACGTAGTTCCCCTTCGTGAAGAGCGCCTTCCCGACCTGCCCGGAGATCGGCGCCGCGATCTTCGTGTACCCCAGGTCGATCTGCGCGATCTGGAGCGCGGCGCGGGCCTGCTCGACCAAGGCCCTGCCCTGCAGGACGTCGCTCTCCGCCATGTCGCGGTCCGACGCCGAGACGCTGCGCGCGTCGGCCGACTGGAGCCGTTTGTTGTACTTCAATGCCCTGTCGTAATTCGCTTCGGCCTTCGAGAGCTCGGCCCGCCGGAGCGCGAGCGTCGCCCGGTACGACCGGTCGTCGATCGTGAAGAGCGGATCCCCTTCCTTGACCATGGACCCTTCCTTGAAGTGGACCTCCTCGATCTGCCCGCTGATCCGCGGCTTCAGGGAGACGGACTGGATCGCCTCCACCCTGCCGATGTACTCCCGGCCGACCGCGAGGTCGGCGCGCTCGACGGCCTTAAGCATCACGAGGGGCGCCT
>CALFXN010000427.1 GCA_937957815.1 uncultured Synergistales bacterium | reverse complement strand
GAGATCCGAGAGCGAGACGGAGCCCGTGCGTCCGTTCAGCTCGTCGGCCGTCATTCCGAAGAAGAGCGTTTCGACGAGAGGTGCCGGAGCGAGCTCCGAAAGATACTCCCCAAGCGCTTCGAGCGTCCGGGGAGCCACGAAACGCCGCTCCGTCTCGACGATCGACGCGACGAGCTCCGTTCGCGCGACCGGATCGCCGAGGATATCGCGCAGAAGATCCTCGAAGAGAAATACGTCCGCCCCGGACGAACGAACGGCCCGGACCCACGCCTGGTGTTCCTCGAGCGCCTTGTGCGGGCTCGGGATCGCGTCCCACGCCAGCGACTGCACGTTCAGGGGGGTGCACCGTTCGATGCCTTTCCCGGGAGGTTGCATGATGACCGCCCGCAGTTTGCCGATCTCGGATCGAATCCGAATCCGCATATCCTCAGCCTCCTTTGTGGTCTGTGGTCCGCGCGGGAAAAGCTATCACGCAGAACGAAGAAACGCAAGTTCATTTTCACCGGATACTGAGAGTTCCCGCGGAATTGCGCTAGAATGACAGTGCCAATACTCCGGGCCATTCCGGAAGACTCGCTGGAGGTGCGCCACATGAGACTCAACCTGACCTACGGGCCGTCACAGCTTCCGATTACCGTCGAGGACTCCAGGATCGCGCAGGTCTTGAATCCGTCGCACGTTTCACTCTCGTCAGACCTTGACGGAGATATCCGCCGCAGCCTCGAGACACCGACGGGCACTCCGCCGCTCCGCGACATGGTTTCCGCGGCGGCTCCGCAGAAAGTCGCCGTTCTCGTCGGCGGACTCGCCGACGGTCCCGTTCCCGCGCACGCCGTCGCCCCCGTCCTCGACGCACTCGCCGAAGGAGGCGTCCCCGGCGCCCGCGTTACGGTCCTGATCGCGAACGGACTGCGCAAGCCGCATCCCGACGATCCGGGACGGACGTTCCTCGCGACGGCGTTGCAGAGCCGCTGCAGGATGATCGTTCACTCGCCGGAGGGACGGGAAATGGCGACGATCGGCAAGATAACGGGAGGCCTGCAGCTCCGCGTCAACAGGATCGTGGCCGAGGCCGATTTCATCGTCACGATCGGAACCGTCATTCCGCATCCGTTCTCGGGCTACACGGGCTGGCGGGACGTGATCCTGCCCGGCGTGGCGGAGAAACGCTGCATCGAGGCCGCGCTCAGCCGTTTCGCCGACCTCCCG
>CALFXN010000426.1 GCA_937957815.1 uncultured Synergistales bacterium | reverse complement strand
CTGACCTATGTGGGAGAGGATGGCAATCGCCACCGGCCCGTCATGGTCCACCGGGGAAACGACACAGCTCTCGGGCGACGGCAAGCGCACAAGCGCCGCGCCGGAGGCGACCGGAAGTTCGTAGGGCGGCTGGGGCAGCGTCAGCTCCTGGTCCGATTGCTGCGGCATGTTCCGATACAGGGTCGCCCGGATGAATTCGTCTCCTGCATGGCGTCTCCGTCCCTGAGCGTCGTGTTCGTCCATTCCCGTCACGTCCCTTCAGAATGCGACGCCCCCGATCCGGGAGGGCGTCCGTTTTTTTCAGTGTACCACTCCATTCATTCCGACGGCGATCCGCCGCCCCGAAATGCAGATTTGTGTTATGCTTTGCGCTCAGGAAAAACGCATCGTATCGCCGTCAGACGTACGAAAGGAAAGAATTCGATGATATTTCGTCAGGCAAAACAATGCGATCCCCACGAAACGGGCTCTTTCTCTCCCCTTCCGATGAAACAGGCTCACACTTTGTATGCTGTCCTCGTGAGCGCCTCTTTCATGAGTCCGCTCTTCAGGATCTCCGCCTCGCTCGTTCTCCCGATGGAGGCCGTCCGCCTCGGAATGATGGCCGGTTCCCCGCTGACCGCGAAGGTACGCGCTACATCCGAAGACCTTCCGAAGCTCATTCGCGTCTCCTGCCTGGGCAATACGCTCTTTTGGGCGTTTCTCGTCACCGTGATCGCGCTCCGTTTTCCGATCCGGGTCGCCGGAATCGCGAGCCTTCTGCTCGGAATCTCCTGTGCGATCCGCGACGTCTTCACGATGGGAGGCGTCAACGCCCTCTCCGCTCCGAACGAAAAAGGCGCGACCTTCGGCGTCATGAACATGCTCGTAGTCGGAACGGCCGCGACCTTCCAGTTCGGGACGGGATGGATCATCAACCGTTTCCCGAGGGCGATTCCGGGGACGCACGACGCGACGGGATATCTCGTATGCTTCGGGATCATCCTTGCGCTCCTCGCCGCGAGTCTCTCGGCGCTTCGCGCCCTTTCCGGCGGAAGTCTCCGCTGAGTGCCGGGAAGAACGAACAATGCCGCTGTCGAGAAAGAATCTCAGCGAACTCGTATCGGACCCGCCGTTCCCGGTCTTTCTTCTGCTCGTCTCGGCGTACTTCATCGGGATCTTCTTCCGGATCTCGGCCTCGGTCGTTATGCCGATGGAAGCGGAACGACTCGCGATGAGCGCCGCGATGACGGGCTTCGTCTCGAGTCTTCACTTTTACTCCTACGCGTTCATGCAGCCCGTCGCCGGAGTCCTTCACGACCGGTTCGGCCCCGTGCGCGTCGTCACTGCGGGGCTGTTCGTAACCGCCGCGTCGAGCCTGCTCATGACGTTCATGCGAACGCCGTTCACGCTTGGCGCCTGGCGGCTTCTCTCGGGTCTCGGCGTCGCGCCGATGTACGGAGCGACGCTCGTCTTCCAATCGTTCGCGTTCCCGCAGGAGCGCTACTGTTTCTACGCAGGCATCAACTTCGCGCTTTCGAATCTCGGCGCGATCGTTTCCGTCGCCCCGCTCGGGTTCGTACTCGATACGTTCGGCATCGGGACGACCTTCGCGTTTCTCACGGCCGTCAATCTCGCCGTCATGGTCGTCCTCGGACGTTCCGCGAAACGCGATCCGCTTCGCGCCGTCGCGGCGCGAAGAGAACGTCGTCCGCTCTCCTCCCTGCTCCCTGAGATACGCGACGCGCTGGCGTACGTGATCCGCAATCGTCGGATGCGGGGACTCCTGATCCTCTGGGCGATCTCCTCTGCCTCGATGTTGACGTTCCAGGGACTCTGGGGCGTCTCCTGGTTCGTGGCGGCCTACGGCGCGGCTCCAGGGGCGGCCCGTTTCTGGGCGTCGATGATCAGCTTCGGGATGATGCTCGGACCTCTCATCAGCGGAGGGCGCATCATCCGTCCCGAGACGCTTCCCGGAACGATCCGGAACGTCTGCATCGGCAATACCCTCGCGTGGGCGATACTCTTCGGCGTCGTCGCGGCGGGGCTGCCGCTCCAGATCGCTGGAATCGCGACCCTTCTCGTCGGCGTTTCTTCCGGAATGCGGGGCGTGTTCGCGATGGCGGGGGTCAACGCGCTCTCGGGGAAGGGGAACAATGGCGCGATCTTCGGAGCCATGAACATGATCGTCGTTCTGATGGCCGTCGTCTTCCAATGGGGAACCGGGGTCATCATCAACTTCTTTCCGGCGGCCGTCCCTGGAACATACACCGCGTCGGGATATCTCGCCGGATTCGGAGTCGTGCTGATAGCTATGGCGACCAGCCTGTTCTCCCTCCGGCTGGTGGGGAAGAGACCGCTCGGATAAAAAAGGGCGGTCCCTTCCGTTCGACGGCGGAAGGGACCGCTAGATCCGCCAGAAAGAGCGACGGACGTCACTCTTTCTGGCGGAAGTCGTCCATCCAAGCCCTTTTGATCTCCGCCAATCGGATCGTCCCCTTGAAAGTCCTGAAGACCTCGCCGAAACGGAGAAAGTCCGGCTTCGCCCCCTTGGAGACAGAATGTCTCGCCTCGGGAAGGAATGTTCTTCGGATCTCGTCGGCGCACTCCCTGGCTCGCTCGCTCTTCAGCTCCACCGTGACGCAGCAGGAATCTTCGTGCTCGCTGACGAGCCGCAGCCCCGCAACGGCGAGATCGAAGTCGTCACAGGGCAACCCGTACCTCTTCTCGACAAACCGGCAGAGTTCGACATTGATCTGGTCGCACGCGTAATTGGCTCCCCCGCGGATAACGAGCGCCGAATCGCGCCCGACCCAGTAGAAATCGGTTCCGCCATCGTCGGGATTCGTGAGTCGGAACGCGATGTCGAGCAACCCGAGGTACCAGCCGTCCCGCAACACGCGATCCGTCCCTTCGTCGTTCTTCACGTACGCTTTCATGACATTGCCGCCCCGGCAGACCATGTATCCGGACTGTCCTTCGGCGCACTCGCGCATATATCCCTCTTTCGTGGGGTCGACCTGTTCCACGATCCGAACCTCCGTGAGGGGAGGGTGAGGCCGTCCGATCCAGTATCCCGTCTCGGGCGCGTGATTCCACCCCCGTTCGAAAGCGGCCATCCGGCGTTCGTCCGACATGTCGAGCGGCGTCCCCAGAACGTGGAAACACGTCTCCGTGGAACCGAAGCGGACGCTCGGGATCCGGCCCGTCCAGCGCCTGAGGCGGTCGACCGTCGTCGGGGCATAGGGAGCGTGGTCGGGCCTCCCGGCGA
>CALFXN010000425.1 GCA_937957815.1 uncultured Synergistales bacterium | reverse complement strand
AACCGGGACGTCGTGATGGAGACGTTCAGCACGCCGGCCCGCATTCCCTGCGCGCGAAGCTTCTCGGCCCCGCGGGAGGCGAACGTAGTCACGGCTTCGCGGATCGGGTCGATCATCGTCGTCGGAGCGCCGAAGGACCGCGACACCTGGATCGACTTCTGCGGCGGATCGGCCGTCCGGATCGGAACGCAGGACACGCCGCGGAGTTCCCACCCCGTCTGGAGCCCCCGGATCGTGAGGTGACGCCGGAGCCATTCGTCGGGCTTGTCGCGGAGCTTTCGGGCGGTGTCCACGGTGCAGCGTCTCAGGAAGTCCGCGTGACGCCGTCCGATGCCCCAGACGTCTCCGACCGGCGTTCGGCCGAGCATCGCGTCGAGCTCCGGCCCGGGGGCGATCCGATGGACGCCTCCCGTCTCCGCGTGCTTCTTCGCGTGGTCGGCCGCGAGCTTCGCGAGCGTCTTCGTGGGGGCGAGGCCGATCGAAACGGGAATTCCGACCCACCGCAGGATCGTCGCGGCGAGGTCGCGCGCGTACGCCTCGGGAGAGGAGAGCGCCGCGATGTCGAGGGAGAAGAACGATTCGTCCACGGAATAGTCTTCCGTCTCGGGGGTACGGCTCCGGACGATCGCGTGGACGCGATTCGAAATGTCGTCGTAGAGCGGAAAGTTCGTCGAGAAGACGTTCACCCCGTACGCCTTCACGATCCCCTCGATCTTGAAGAACGGCTCGCCCATGGGAATTCCGAGGGCCTTCGCCTCGTTGGAGCGCGAGATGACGACCCCGTCGTTCGACGAGAGGACGACCACGGGCCGGTTCTTCAGGTCGGGCCGGAAGAGCCGTTCGCACGAGACGAAGAAGTTGTTGCAGTCGCACAGTCCGATGAGCGGCATGGCGGTCAGGAGCGACGGATCAGTTCCCAGGTGACGACGCCCCAGACGAGCTCTTCCTCCGCATCGTCCGACACCTTTCCCCGGACGAGGGCGCCGTCGCGTTCGAGGATCGCGTCCGCGCCCGGCGTCGCCGGGCGGGAGCGGTCGACGACGAGGATGCGTCGCGGGGGGCGCCCGATTCCGCCGGAATCCTCCGCGTCCTCTCCGTCGCGAAAGAGGAAGGTCGCCTGCGGGGAGGGGACGAGAATGTCCGTCAGATTCGAGAGCGGATCCCGTACCCTCGGATTCGCGGCGGATTTCGTCATGCGTACCGTGGGCATGAATCATCACCTCATATATACAAATGGTGAATATAACGATGATACGACGTCTCCGGGAGATCGTCAACGGGGGGCTTCTTGCCGCTCTCGGGGCGTGGTGGTACCATGCGGACGAAACCGGAACGCGACATCCCGTTGTCGGGAGAATCCGCTCCGGGCGAGGCGGTTTTTCCGGATATCCGGGAAGAAAGAGGCGGCGGAGGGGGCGAATTCCGATGACGGGGGATCTGGCCGGGAAGCGGAGCGGTACCGCTGACGACGGTTCGTGCGAAGCGGAAATCTACGTGGAATGCGACGACACTCTGAACCGGATCGCGGAGCTGAGCGGGACGTTCCTCTGGCAGGTCGACGCCGGCGGGACGTATACGTTCGTGAGCCGCGCGGCGGAAGCGCTTCTCGGATACCCTCCCGGGGATCTCGTCGGAAGGGTTCGGCTGTGCGATCTTCACCCGGACGAAGGAAGGGAGGCATTCTGCAGAGTCATATCGGAGGCGTTCGGCCGGGAAGAACCCTTCCGGATGCGGGAGATGCCCGTGAGGGCGCGGAACGGCGCCGTCCGGTGGTTCTCCGTGAGCGCGGTTCCCCTGTTCGACGACGGCGGAAAGCTGTGCGGCTATCGTGGAACGGATACGGACGTTACCGACCGGAAGCGGGCGGAAGTGGTCGAGAGGGTGCAGCGCGCGATCGCCGACGGCATCGTGAGCGCCAGGACGCCGGACGAGGTCGTCGGAATCGCCCGGAGGGAACTCGGCGAACTGATGGATACGCGGAATTTCCTCGTCGCGGAGTACGACGAAGCCGCGAAAACCCTCCGAACCCTGCCGGACCTGAGTCGCGACGAAAAGGAGCTTCCGGCGTGCTGGTCCGGCGAGAGATCGCTGACCGGGATGGTCATCCGGAACGGGCGGGCGATGCGGTTCACGAAGGCGGATATCCGGAGGCTCGCCGACGAAGGGATCATCGACCTCGTCGGAGCGCGCGCCGAGGTGTGGCTCGGCGTTCCGATGCAGAACAACGGCAGCGTCTTCGGCGCCGTCATCCTGCAGAGCTACGGCGATCCGGCGGCGTACGACGATGTCGCCCTCGAGATCCTCCAGGTCGTCGCGAACCAGCTCAGCGTCTATATCGAAAAGATGCGGGCCGAAACCGAGGCGTCCGCGGTGAGGCGGCAGCTGAGGGATATCATCGACTTTCTGCCGGACGCGACGCTGGCCGTCGACAGGGAGAAACGCGTGATCATCTGGAACCGGGCGATGGAGGAGATGACGGGAATCCCGGCTTCTGAGATGCTTGGCCGGGGGGACTACGCCTACACGGTTCCGTTCTACGGCGAAAAGCGGCCGCAGCTCATGGATATGGTGTTCGGATACGAACCCGCGACGGCGGAACTCTACTCGCCGATCATCCGGAACGGCGACGTCTACGAAGGAGAAGCGTTCTGTCCCGCGATGAACGGAGGCAGGGGCGGCTGGATCTACGCGAGGGTCTCACCTTTGCGCGACGCGGAGGGAAAGGTCGTCGGCGCCATCGAGAGCATCCGCGACATTTCCGAACGCAAGCGCTTCGAGCTTCTGATCGCCGCCAAGACGAAAGAACTCGAGCGCCATCAGGAGACCCTGATCGCGAGCATGGCGATCCTCGCGGAGTATCGCGACCAGGGGACGGGAGACCACGTCCTGCGGACGAAGGAGTATTTCCGGCTGCTCCTCGAGCGTTCGGGGGGCGAGGCGTTTTTCCCCAGCGAGCATATCCCCCTTCTCTGGCAGGCCGCGACGCTTCACGACATCGGGAAGGTCGGGGTCCCGGACATGATCCTCCTCAAGCCCGGAAAGCTGACGCCGCCCGAGTTCGATATCGCCAAGCGACACACGACGATCGGGAGCGACGTGCTCCTCGAGGCGGCGAGGATCCTGGGGGACGCCCCCTTCATCGTCTACGCGCGGCAGATCACGGAATTCCACCACGAGAAGTGGGACGGGTCGGGATACCCGCACGGGCTCAAAGGAGAGGATATCCCGTTCATCGCGAGGGTCATGGCGA
>CALFXN010000424.1 GCA_937957815.1 uncultured Synergistales bacterium | reverse complement strand
GGCGGGTGATCCGGACGAAACCGTTGCGGCGTGCGTCTCCATTCGCGGTCCTCTCCGCCTAGTCGTCCCAGGGAACTTCGAGCGCGAAGAGCGGCGCGTACTGCTGGCAGCCGTATACGTCCGTCTCGCCGGGGCCGCCGCTCGGGATCCGGCGGCGGATATTGGCCTTGATCCCCATTCCCGGGTCGAAGAACATGAAGTCCTCGATGCGTTCCGCGGGCAGGCCGTACGCGTCGGCGACCGCCTGTTGCGTGACGGCGCCCGATTTCTTGACCTTTTCGTAGACGCCGCGGTCCGCGAAGATGATTTCGAGCGTGATCATGAAGCTCCCCGCGTTCTTGCTGCGGATGGTCCGTGCAAGGTCGCAGATGTTTTTCGTCTTCATCGTGTGCAGAACCCCCCTTCGGCCGCATGGGCCGCAAAACAGCCGAGAATGTCTCCGTATGTCGCGGAGTCGACAGCCGACTCCACGCAGATGTTCCACAGATCGTTCACGAACGCCTCCGGCGCGTAGGGCGTGAGCATGAGCGCGAGCTTTTCGAGAAGGTCGCCGTCGCTCACGGGGTTCTCCGGTTCGCCCTTCGCGACCGGAATGCCGCGCTCGAAGGTCCGTCCGTCGCGCAGGCGCACGCGCATCCACGCGCCGCGCTCCTCGGGGTAAACCGCGTTCATCCGCTCGTCGGCCTCGATCGTAACGGACCGGGCGAGGCGGCGGAGTCCCTCGTCGCGGATCAGTTCGGGCGTGTACTCCCGGAGCGTGACGTTTCCCGTCCGGAGTGCGACGGCCAGCGAGAAGGGCATGCTGAACATCGCCTCCTCGAACGTCTCCGGGGTGAAGACCTGCCCCACCTCGACGATCCCGAGCGTGTAGGTGCGCACGAGGATCGATTCGACGTCCGCGTCCGTGCAGCCGAGGTTCGTCCGCGCCTCGCGGACGAGGTCGATCGCGGCGTGGCAGTGGCGGCAGGTCGGGTAGAGCTTCGTGTAGGTCAGAAGGATCTCCCACCGTCGCCCGAGGTCGCCTGTGAGCGCGTCTTCCGAGTACTCCCCGGCGCACATGGCCTTGAGCCAGCCGTGCTGCCCCTCGAAGAGCGTCCGGGGCGCCTTCGCCCCCGCGCGCGCGAGGTCGGCCGCGAGGACTCCGGCCATCGCCGCCTTGCCGGGCTGGAGCGTCTTGATGCCGGGGTTGTCGTGAAGCATCTCCTGGAGCCCGGCGCTCTGGAGCCCGCCCATCGACATCGCGTAGGCGAATCGTTCGGGGTCGAGGCCGAGAAGACTTGCGCACCCGGCCGCCGCGCCGATCGATCCGCACGTCCCGGTGGAGTGGAAGCCCCGTTTGAGGTGCGACGGGTTGATGGAGCGCGCCGCGCGGAGCATCGCGTCGTAGCCGACCGCGATGGCCTTCAGAATCGGGCGGAACGACGCTCCCTCGCGCTCGCCGACCGCGAGGACGGCCGGGATGACCGCGACCGCCGGGTGCGACGTTCCCCACCGGTGACCGTCGTCGAGTTCGATCGAGTGCGCCATGATCCCCGTCGCTATCGCGGCGTTCATCGCCGGGACCTTCGTCCCGTCGCAGAGGATCGTGGCCTCGGGCTTTCCGCCCAGGTTCCGCGCGTATTCGTTCCAGATCGCCGCCACGTCGCCCTCGCAGTATCCGGCGACCGTCTCGCAGAGGAAGTCCGCGAGCGTCCGGCGGGCCTTGTCATACACCCGCTCCGGGATGTCGCCGGGCCCGAGCCGCGCGTAGAAGTCCGCGAGCGTGCAGAGCAGCGTGTGCGTGACGTCCGTCGCCATCGTCCTATTTCCCGGACACCGTCTCGAACGTGTAGCGGAAGATCTCCGGGTCGAGCGGGTCGGAAAGCGTGAGCAAATGGTCGACGGTCCAGCGGTAGGCCTTGTTCTTCGGGAAGAGGGGTTCGTCGGTGAGCAGGGCGACCGAGCCGCCCGAGGAGTTCATCTGCCCGGGGTAGCTCATGTAGAAGAAGCGGAACTTCGCGCACTTTGCGACCGACGTCGCGAGTTCGATGTCCTTCGAGATGACCTCGATAACGACCGCGACCTCGTGGGAGAGCGTCTGCTTCACGGGCTCGATCTCCTGCATGACGGCGTTCGCGCCGTAGACGTGGAAGAAGAGTTCGTACAGGCCGTCGCGGTGCGGTCCGATGATCTGCGAGACCTTCTTGCGCGTGTCGGCGAGGATCTGGTCCATGTGCGCGATCGCGCGCGTGTCGCGCACG
>CALFXN010000423.1 GCA_937957815.1 uncultured Synergistales bacterium | reverse complement strand
ATAAGGCCACGTGACTGGAGTTCAGACGTGTGCTCTTCCGATCTCGCCGTCCTCCCGGCGCGGTCTCAGACTGGCGACGTCCCCGATCCCCCGGACGAGGTAGTCTCCATGAAAGGAACACAGCGAGTGTTCGCACCCCGGAGGCGCGAAGTCCGCGACCTTCATGCGCCCTCCCGTCTCGTCCTCGATCAGCCGCAGGACTTCCGGGAGCGTGACGCGTCGCCTGTCGTCCCCAGGGAATCTGCCGAAACGGCTCACGGGTTGGAAGTGAACGCCGCGGACGACCGGAGAGTGCGCGATCGCGAAGTCGAGGATCGCTCCGATGTGTCCCTTCGGGCCGGGAGCGACGTTGACGCCGGGGACGAGCGTCGGAACGAGAACGACGCCGAGTCCCGCGGCAGCGCACGTTTCGATCGCGGCCTTCTTCTCCTTCATCAGCGGACGGCCGCGGAGCGTTTCGTACACGGAGTCATCCGCGGCGTCGAACTGCAGAAACACCGACGACACGCCGGAATCGGCGAGAGAGCGGGCGAAGGACGCGTCCCGAGCGAGGCGACGACCGTTCGTGTTGACCTGGACGAGACCTCCGCACGCCTTCGCGGCCATCGCCGCGATCTCCGGGAGATCGTCGCGCATCGTCGGTTCGCCGCCGGAGAGCTGGACGTTGCATCGCGCGGCCGCCTCCACGACCCGGCACATCGCCTCGATCTCCCCGATCGCCGGGTCGTCCCCCAACGGGCCGGGGGCGTCCGCGAAACAGACCGAGCAGCGAAGATCGCACCGCATCGTGACCTCGAGGATCGCCGTGCAGGTTCCCTGCCGGTGATCCGGGCACAGGCCGCAGTCGAGCGGGCATCCGCGCCGGACGTCCGGTTCACGCGAACCGGCGAAGGACGGAATTTTCTGACCATACCACGATTCCGGGTCCGGGGCACCGCGCCAGACGACGGCGCGGAACTCCCCGTGCTCGGGGCATGTCTTGACGAGAACCATATCCCCCCCGGAACGCTCCCGGAACGCAGGAATCCGCCGCAGACAGACGGGGCAGACGCTCTTCGTCGCTCCGAACGCGGTGGTCATGCTCCCGGTCCGCCCGCCGGACGCGAGGCGTCCTCCGGATCGTATCCGCGAGATTCGAGGATTTCGAGCACCTTCGCGAACGTCTCCTCCATGATCGGCGGGCAGACCGTCTTCTTCACATCCGGATCGTTGTTCGTGAGGTCGCAGCACTGGTCCGATCCGAAACGCTCACGGAACCAATCCCCGAGCTCCGCGGCCATCATGTAGATCATCGGGTCCTCCGATTCCTCTTCCGTTCCCTTTCCGGCGTACAGTCCGAAGAGAGAAAGTCCCGCCGCGAGACACCCGCAGAGCCTGCCGCAGCGGCCAAGTCCTCCCGTGAAGCCGTGCATCGCTCGGACGAGATCGGGGTTCTCCTTCCCGAGCATCCGGAGCCCGAGAAGGACGATGATCTGCGCACAGTGAAACCCCTTCGCCTTCAGCGCCGCGACATCCATCATGAGTTCACTCACCGTCGGACACTCCCTTTCGCCCCACAAGGAGCAGATAGCCCCGCCGCGACCGCCGCCCCGCGCGCGGACAGGCGAACGGCAGGGAAAGATCGCAAAAGATGCACTTCGCCACGAAGCTCTTCAGGTCGTCCGTATGATCTTCCAGGACGATAACCGTGAATCCTGCCCCCTCGAGAAGGGCCACCCAGCCGCCGGGCGTCAGCGCGCCCGCGGCGCACCCTCCGGCGCTCCCGCCGCAGTCCGCGAAATCGTCCCGCGCCCCGGCGTCCCGTTCGGGACGACACAGATCCGCGACGATGACGCGTCCTCCCGGGACGAGAACCCGCGCAGCCTCGGCCGCCGCCCGTTTCCTGTCCGCCGCGAGCGACAGCGCACATTCGAAGAGAACCGCATCGAACGCCTCATTCCCGAACGGAAGGGATTCCGCGCGGCCGTCCAGATCGGAAGAGCACACGTCTGAACTCCAGTCACGTGGCCTTATC
>CALFXN010000422.1 GCA_937957815.1 uncultured Synergistales bacterium | reverse complement strand
TCGCTCGGAGCGATGAAAGAAGGATGCAGCAAAGATCGTTACTTTCAGGAAGGAGCAACCTCCGAAAAGTTGGTCCCGGAGGGTATCGAAGGACTGGCCGCGTATAAAGGCCCTCTCGGCGGCGTCATGTTTCAACTGACCGGCGGATTGCGGGCGGGGATGGGATATGTCGGCGCGGCGAACGTGTCTCTGCTCCAGACTAAAGCGAAGTTCGTACGAATTTCCGCAGCGTCCGTCAAGGAGAATCACCCCCACGACGTTGTCGTAACAAAGGAAGCTCCGAATTATTGGGTCGAATAGACCTCGAGGAGGTGCAGGATCGTGGAAGCGAAGGTTTTTTCCTCAAACAAAATGGATTCCGTTCTCTACTGGAACGGGATACTCGATCTTCCGTTGCTTGAGGAAGAATCTCTGGCCGACACGATGATCCTTTCTCCCGACATATGGGACTTCGAGACATCGCTCGAAGATTGGTGGAGCGAGTTCATCTCCGATTTTACGTTCTAGTTGCCCGATACACGCTTTTATGTTATCCTACTTGAAGCACGTCGGGAAGCGCTATGTCGAAGAGTGGGGATGTCCCACTCTTCGTTTTTTATGGACGTGTGAAAGAGGGGCAGAAAACGTTGATTCCTGAGAAAAGCGATATTCTCGCAATGGTAAGAGAAATCGTCGAAAAATGTGGATACGAGTGTGTTCTCGCTCGTTTCGTCACGGAACGGAAAAATTCGGTCCTTCGTGTTTTTATAGACAGTGTCGGCGGAATTTCCGTCAAAGACTGCGAGATCGTATCTCGAGCGATTATCGACAGGCTGAATGCGGCAGCACCGGATTTCCTCGAGAAATTCTCTCTTGAAGTCAGTTCTCCAGGCATTGAGCGTCCACTTTTTTCTCTGGACGACTATATCCGTTTCCATGGGAAAACCGTGAAAATCCGCCTTTCGGAACCCTTTGGAGGCAAAAGGCAGCATACCGGAACAATCCTTTCGGTAGAAGGGGATTTCGTCTCGATAGCTGAAAGCGAATCACGTGAGACACTTCGGATTCCCTTCAGTCTGATCGCGAGCGGACATATCGTGTACAAAAACACGCCCGAAGAGAAAGGGCATGTTATGAGGAGGAGTGAGTAGATGCAGCTCGGACGCGATTTCGTGCGCGCATTGAAGCAGATTACGGCGGAGAGGGGGCTCTCGCCGGAGATCGTGGCTTCGAGTCTGGAAGCGGCGCTCGTATCGGCATACAGAAAGTACCAGGGTGGCAATCAGGATGTCGAGGTGCACATCGATCTCGAAAGCGGAAGTGTTTCGCTATGCGAGATCAAGCAGATCGTTGACGTCGTGGACACCCCTGATACGCAAATCGCGCTTCCCGACGCCCGAAAGCTTGGCTTCCTCGATGTGGATACTGGTGACATTATCAGAATAGAGGAGAACCCGGAAAACTTCGGGCGTATCGCGGCACAAACCGCTCGTCAGGTCATCATCCAGCGATTGAAGGATGCGGAACGACAGATCATCTTCGAGGAATTCGCGGACAGAGTCGGTGATCTCGTCAACGGACTCGTTTTCAAGTCGGAACACGATCAGGTCCTCATCCGCCTCAACGAACGCACGGAGGCGATTCTTCCGCGCGAGGAACGCATTGTCGGAGAGACATACAATCCGGGGGATCGCATGAAGTTCTATCTCCTCGATGTCCGCCAGACAACGAGAGGTAGATCGGAAGAGCGTCGTGTAGGGAAAGAGTGTAGATCTCGGTGGT
>CALFXN010000421.1 GCA_937957815.1 uncultured Synergistales bacterium | reverse complement strand
GGCTCCGAGGCCCCCGGAGCCCGGAGCGGCCAGGAGGGCTCGGAGTCGTTCCGGGTCCCCTTCGATCCCCGCGGAGGATCCGCGGACCGCGACGAAGTGCCGGGCCCGCTTCCACACGATCCCCAGCCGGGGCAGGATCTCCAGGGAAAGCCCCCCGGCCCGGCGGGTCTCCAGGATCCGGGCGGCACCGGTCACGCCGATCCCGGGCACCCGGAGGAGCTCCTCCCGGCCCGCCCGGGCTAGGTCCACCGGGAAGGCCCCCGGGTGGCGCAGGGCCCAGACGGTCTTCGGGTCCAGGGAGGCGTCCAGGTTCGGCTCCGACTCCCCCGCGATCTCGTCCACCGAAAACCCGTAGAACCGCAGGAGCCAGTCCGCCTGGTAGAGACGGTGTTCGCGGAGCAGGGGCGGCTTCGCGAGCACCGGAAGGAGCGGATTTTCCGATACGGGGACGAACGCGGAGTAGTAGACGCGGCGAAGGCCGAAACGACGGTAGAGCCCCTCGGAGAGCCTGAGAATCGTCAGATCGGATTCCGGTGACGCGCCGACGATGATCTGGGTGCTTTGCCCGGCGGGGGCGAACCGGGGCGTAGCGTGCCCCCGGAGCGCAAGGCGTCGTTCCTGCCCGTTTTCGATGATCCTTCTCCCGATGTATTCCATCGGATGGAGAATCGCGTCGCGGTTCTTCTGCGGCGCGAGCGCGTTCAGGCTTCGTTCCGACGGGAGTTCTATGTTGACGCTGACGCGATCCGCGAGGCGTCCCACGCGTTCGACGAGTTCCGCTGACGAACCCGGGATGGTCTTCGCGTGAATGTACCCGTTGAACCCGTGGAGACTTCGAAGCAGCGTAAGCGTGGTCGCGATGCGTTCCATCGTTTCGTCCGGAGAGCCGAGGACGCCGGAGCTCAGAAAGAGGCCTTCGATGTAGTTTCTCCGGTAGAATTCCATCGTCAGATCAGCGATCTCGCCCGGCGAGAAGACCGCGCGGGGAACGTCGCTGCTCCGGCGGTTGACGCAGTAGGCGCAGTCGTACGCGCAGACGTTCGTCATGAGGATCTTGAGGAGGGAAACGCAGCGCCCGTCCTCCGTCCACGTGTGGCAGACGCCTCCCGGAACGGTGCTTCCCGTTCCCCCTGCGTTCCGGCGCCGGCTGCCGGAGGAGGCGCAGGAAGCGTCGTATTTGGCCGCGTCGGAGAGTACGGAAAGCTTCGTGACCGTATCCATGGATTGCCCTCCTTCGATAATGTTGACCCAATGTTATCACATTATTTCAGAGAAAAGAAGATTATAATAGGCGGGTCCAGAGACCCTTGTGAGGAGAGCTGCCTGGGTGAACTTCCTGTGGAAGCCATTCAAACGATTTGCGACTCTTCCGCCGGCGACGGCGTTTCTCTGCCTGTCGCTGACGGCCCTGTTCGTCGTGGCCGCCGTTCTCTTCTTCCTCGACCGTGAGTCCGTTGACAGACAACGGAAGGTCATCAACGCGTACCAGGCGCAGCAGGTCGGTACCGCACAGATCGGAATAGAGGACCGGATCGGATGCATCCTCGCGGCGGAGCGATTCCTCTCCGGAAAC
>CALFXN010000420.1 GCA_937957815.1 uncultured Synergistales bacterium | reverse complement strand
TGGCGCGTACGGACGCGCGGACGGGGCTGGGGATCGACGCCGCGATCGAGCGCGGAAAGGCGTTCGAGGACGCGGGGGCGGATATCGTTTTCATCGAATCCCCCGAGAACGTCGACGAGATGCGCCGGATCACGTCCTCGTTCGGAGTCCCCGTCATAGCGAACATGGTCGAACACGGCCGGACGCCTTTCCTTTCGGAGTCGGAACTCGGGGAGATCGGGTTCGATCTCGCGATCTTCCCGGTGTCGTCGACCTACGTCATCGCGAAGGCGGTGACGGAACTGATGCAGGAACTGAAGCGCGACGGCTCGACGAAAGCCTTCGTTGACCGGATGATTCCCTTCGGAGAATTCAACGAACTGGTCGGACTGCCCGAGGTCCGCGAAATGGAGAAGAAGTACGCGACGGGCAGGGACGCGGATGTTTCGAAAGGACGGTAAGTGACGTGACGCGGATGAAAACGACGACGCGATTGAGGGAACTTCTCAGGCGTCCGGGGGCCATCGTGGCCCCCGGTGTGTACGACGCCCTGAGCGCGCGAATCTGCGAACTGGCGGGATTCGAAGTGTTGCAGCATTCTGGCTACGGCACGGCGGCGGTCCTTCTCGCGCAGCCGGATGTCGGACTGATCGGCTTCGGCGAGATGTGCGCGCAGGTCAGGAACATCGCGCACGCCGTTGCCGTTCCCGTAGTCGGCGATTCCGACAACGGCTTCGGCAACGCGGTGAACGCGTCCTACACGGTGCGGGAATATCTCCTCGCCGGAGCGGCCGGCCTCTTCATGGAGGATCAGGTAGCGCCCAAGCGATGCGGACACATGGCCGGAAAACAGGTCGTGCCGCGCGGAGAGATGATGGGAAAGCTGAAGGCCGCGCTCGACGCGCGGAATGAACTCGATCCGGATTTCGTCGTCATGTACCGCACGGATGCGCTCGCGGTCAACGGACTCGACGACGCGATCGACCGGGCGAAGGCGGCGGTCGACGTCGGCGTCGACATGATCTTCGTCGAGGCGCTCGAGACGCGCGGACAGATGGAGCGCGTGTCGAAGGAAATCGACGCGCCGCTGATGCTCAACCTCATCGAGGGGGGCAGGACGCCGCTCGTGAGCGTCAGGGATGCGGAAGCCATGGGGTTCAAATACATAGTCCCGGCGCTGACGAGCCTCTATGCGGCGGCCGGAGGAATGCTCTACGTCATGAAGAAGGTCCGCGAATGCGGCGTTTCGGACGCGTATCTCGACAGACTCTGCGTATTCGGAGAGTTTGCGAAAATAGTCCGCCTCGACGACATCCGCGCGAAGGAAGACGCATACCTGCCGAAAGACGTTCTGGAGTCGAAGTATCACGGGAAAAAGCATATCGTCGGAGAGTGACCCGTCACCGCCGCGCTCCCGTAGCCGTGCCTCCGAAAGCGGTATAATCCGGCTGCGAAGTGCGCGTCAATCATGTGAAAGGAGACGGCGACAATGCATGCGACGATAAAGGAAAGACTCCGTCAGGGGGAAACGGTATACGGGCCCTTCTTCGGGACCGGATGTCCGGACTTCGTTGAAATCGCGGGACTCGCGGGGTTCGATTTTCTGATCATCGACACGGAGCACGGACCCGGGAATCCCGAGTCCATCCAGAATTCGATCCGGGCTGCGGAACTCAGGGGCATCGCTCCGGTCGTCCGCGTCACGTCGGCCGATTCGCAGACGATCCTCCGGACGCTCGACGTCGGTGCGGCGGGTGTTCAGGTGCCCCAGGTGAACGATGTTGAATGCGCACGAAACGTCGCACGGTGGTCGAAGTATTTTCCGCTCGGTGTCCGGGGCGCCGCGATGCCGCGGTCGTCCTCGTACGGAATGCGTCAGCTCGACGAGTACTTCCGGCAGGCGAACGAGGACACGCTCGTCGTCGTGCATTGCGAGAACGTCGAAGGACTCGGACGGCTTCCGGAGATCGCGTCGGTCGAAGGAATCGACGTAGTCTTCGTGGGACCGTACGACCTCTCCCAGTCGCTGGGTATCCCGGGGCAGATCTCGCACCCGAAGATGGTGGAGGCGGTGGACAGGGCGCTGCGGATCACGCAGGAGGCCGGAAAGATTCCCGGAATCTTCGCCACGTCGGTTGAAGAGGCGAAACGCCGGGTGGCGCAGGGGTTTCGCTACATTGCCTACAGCATGGATATTCTGCTCTTCGCGAGCGTCTGCCGAGAGGTCGTTCAGGCGCTGAGAAAAGCGTGACGTATCGACGAATAAAGAAGCCCCCGGATCCGGGGGCTTCTTTATTCGTCGCTATTTCCGCCGGGCTTTCACTGCCTTTTCGATCCGCTCGAGTCCTTCGCGCAGAAGCGCCCGCGGTGTCGCGATGTTCATGCGCGCGAAGCCTTCGCCGCCGGTGCCGAACCAGTTGCCCCCATCCATGGCGACTCTCGCTTCGTTCACGAAGAACGCCTGTTGCTCCTTCGCGTTCATTTTCAGGGTGCGGCAGTCGAGGAACGGGATATAGGTTCCCTCGGGATAGATCAAGCGTATTTCAGGGATGTTCGCCTTCAGGTACGAGTCCAGAAACTCCAGGTTCCCCCTGAGGTATTCCATAAGTTCTTC
>CALFXN010000419.1 GCA_937957815.1 uncultured Synergistales bacterium | reverse complement strand
GTCTCTTCTGTCACGTCGCGGAAATCGGGGCATTGCGGCATTCGGGATCCTCGTCGTGTCATGTCTGGCTCTTTTGTCGACTCCCGCCGTGTCGGATCTCCTGCTCACGCCGCTTGAATCGGTCGAGCGTACGATCCCCGGCAAAACGGCATCGTCTGCGGTCCTCGTACTCGCCGGGGGGATCCGGATAGCTCCGGATTCCCCCGTGCCGCAGATGGAACCGGAGACGCTCGTTCGTTTTCTCGAAGGACTCCTTCTCGCCCGGAAACACGGATGGCCACTGATCTACTCCGGCGGATACCCCGAACGCACGAAGGCGGACGGCATCAGGAACATGGTCCTCTCTACGGCGGAACGACTCGGGGGCGGGGTCGACATTACGGTCGAGGGCGCATCTCGAACGACATGGGAAAACCTCGGATCCGTCGCGCCGGAGATCAGGAAGGGCGGATTCACGGACGTCGTCCTCGTCACATCCGCATACCATATTCCCCGGGCGCTCTATTGCGCGACGCGCCTCCTGCCCGGTCTCCGGATCCACGTATGGCCCGCACTGCGAAAATCGGAGCCGGGGCGCCCCTCCGCAACGAACTGGATCCCGTCACCCGGCGGCCTTTACAATACATCCGTGGCGCTCCGGGAATACATCGGCCTCTTCGCGTACCGCTTCTTCCGTCACTGATCGCCCTGTCCGGACGCCTGCCCGTCGTCGCGGAATCGCTTCCAGAAACGCTGCATCCGCGCGAGAATACGGGCTTCCCGTTCGTTCCGGCAAGGGAAGTAGAAACGTCCTGGTTTCGTCATGTACTGTTGCGGAACCCAGTGCCTCGGGTCGTCGTGAGGATATCTGTATCCGCTCCCGTGCGGATTCAGGTGATCCGGAACACGCTGTACGTCACCTGTGCGTATCGCTTCCTGCGCCGCCGAAATCGCCAAATAAGCGCTGTTGCTTTTTGGAGCGGTCGCGAGATACAGAACGGCTTCGGAAAGGATGATTCTCGCCTCGGGATACCCCGTGAAATCGGCCGCGTACGCCGCAGCGGCCGCTACCCGAAGCGCTTCGGGATCCGCGAGCCCGACGTCTTCCGCCGCGAAGATAACGAGTCTCCGCGCGATGAACCGGACGTCCTCGCCCCCCTCGACCATCCGTGCGAGCCAGTAGACTGCGGCGTCGGGATCCGATCCTCGCATACTCTTGATGAGCGCCGATATGATCGTGTAGTGATCGTCGGCGTTTTTGTCGTATCGCGTGCTCGCCGTGGGAAGAAGCCTCATTGCGGCCTCGCGCGTGAACCTCGAAGCCCCCGTGAGCGCGACACTCGACGCGATGACTTCGAGGCGTGTCAGTGCCTGCCTGGCATCGCCACCCGAAGCCCCCGCGATGAACGAGAGCACATCCTCGTCTGTCTCGAGGCTCAGTCGTCCGAGCCCCCTCGGATCGGTCATCGCCCGCCGGAGCAGCTTCACGATGTCGCTCTCCCCGAGAGGATGCAGTTCGAAGATCACCATTCGCGAGAGCAGCGTCTTATTGATTTCGATCCATGGATTTTCCGTCGTCGTTCCAACGAGGATGATATCTCCCCGTTCGACCGACGGGAGCAGAACATTCTGCTGGCTCCTGTTGAAATGGTATAGCTCGTCCACGAATGCGATCGCCGTGAGTCCGCCCGCCATCGACTTGAGGCGTTTCGCCTCCTCGACGAGATCCCGAAGTTCTGCGACTTTGGCGGTTACGGCGTTGATCTCGAGCAGCGATCTTTCGGTCACGGACGCCATCAGCCGCACGAGCGTCGTCTTGCCGACTCCGGGAGGACCGTACAGAATACAGCTCGGGACGCGGCTTCCCTCGAGCAGCACCCGAAGCGGAGCCCCGGGCGCGAGCAGATGTTGCTGCCCCGCGAATTCGTCCATCGTTCGCGGACGCATCCTGTCCGCAAGGGGGCTTTCGGGAATCAGACCTTCAATCCGCTCCACGAGACCGCTTCCTCCAGAATTCTCTCGACGCCCTCCCCCGAAGAGGATACAGGAACTCCTCCCGTTCCTTCGGACACTGTCGCCATCGGGAAACCGTTTCGCAGGATCGCCCCGAGGGCCTCCGCAAGCGGCTCTCCGAGACGGGAAGGGGGACATACAGGAGATGAGCGGAAGTGTTCCGGTCCGAAGATTCCATCACGTGCGACCTCGAAAAAGAGAACTCCAAGGGAGGCCGCCTCGAGCATGACCCGGACGATGCCGGGATCGCCCGGATCGAGCGCCGCGGTGACACCGCGCAGGGCAAGCAGCCAGTTTCGTCCCTTGTCGCGCTCGACGGTCGCGTACTCCCATGGGATACACGGTTCCGGATGTCCGAGGGAAGCGACGAGATCGCGAACACTGTCGTAGGCGATATCCGCCCAATGCGCATACGCGGCGCCCGGACGCTCGACGAGAACCGCCCGCATTCCCGCGCGTCGTGCCCCGACGAGATCGTAGACGAAATCACCGACCATCACACACCGCCCGGGCTTCGTCCCTATAAGGGAAGCGGCCTTCCAGAGCGCCTCGGGATCCGGTTTGATCGGACCGGATTCGCGACTCATGACGACCTCCGGAAGTTCGAACCCCATCCTCCCGGCCGCGTAATCGATGGAATCCCGACAATTTCGCGAGACGATCGCCCAGGGGATACGCTCGCGTCCGAGCCACGAGACGAGATCGATCGCCCCTTCCACGGGAGTCGCCCGTTCCGCCCCTTCCATCTCGATCGTGCACATGTCGTCGATCGCCTGCTCTCGAAGGTCCCGGGGGAGATTTTTCAGCTCCTCGAGGATCGCAACCTGACGTCCCCCGAAATACTTCTGCCGGAAGGGAAGAAAGTTCAGTTTCGTGTCGGCCAGAACACCGTCCCAATCAAGGATCCATGCGGCGCTGAGAGCCGGATGCCACAACGGCGACAGAATGTCGCTCCTCACGAACACACCTCCCCTAAAAAAAGAGGCGCGACACACGTCGCGCCCGAATCTATCCCCGCAATGTCGTGTCACGAACGTCTTGACCCGGTCCTCATATATTCGGAGTCCGCCGATTCTTGGCATTTGCGGCGGACACCGCCGCTTCCGCCGAACCGGACGTCAACCCCGCTAAGGTCAGGTGTTGGCTCAAGACAGTTACTGTGATCACGGGCACCGCAGGGCTTCCAGTCCAATGTTATTATAGCACAACCGGCGCTCATGCGGGTTTACGTAGTTCTGGAAAATTCCGACTATTTATCGGAAAGACGTACTGTGATCAGTTATGGAACGCCCTTTCTCTTCATGACATTTCACCAATATGTGGAATATAAGGAAAGCGGGGAAAGCTTACAAATGACACGAGGAACCGTCACCGCTTTTCTCAAAATGGAGCTATCTCATGAAATCCTGCTTCCGTTGTTTCTTACCGTGAAAAGAGCGGAAGGAGCGGCAAATGGGACAATCTCGATCTATGAGCATCACATCAATCGGTTCCTTCGGGAATACTATGTATGTCGCTCAACAACGATTACAATCTTCGAAGAACGGAACGGTATCTTGGGATCGCGTGGGGCAACGAAGCCATTCCCGTCATCGTGCTTACGAAGGCGGACACGTGTGGATCGCTTCCTCGAAAGCTGACGGAGATCAAAGCGATCGCCTGTGGGGTCGACATTCATGCGACTTCGAGTCTGACGGAAGATGGTTACGTGTCTCTTCTGGGATACATCGATAGTGGAAAGACTGGCGCGTTTATCGGTTCGTCGGGCGTCGGCAAGTCGACGCTGATAAACAGGATCATGGGACTCGACCTTCTTCAAACCCGGGATACGGGAAACGACGACAAGGGAAGGCATACGACGACCAGAAGGGAGCTTTTCGCCGTTCCAGGCGGTGGCGTCGTCGTCGACACTCCCGGGATGAGAGAGATCGGCATTGGGAGTGCCGACTTCACGAAGGCATTTGCCGATATCGACGAGCTGGCGACGCGTTGCAGGTTTCACGACCGCACTCATACCAGAGAGCCGGACTGCGCCGTACGGGATGGCCTTCTGTCCGAAGGCCGCCTTGCCGGTTACTTCAAGCTACAGAAGGAAGCGAGCTACGAAGGACTGAATTCGAGACAGATTGAAACCGAAAAGATCACCGCAATGTTCGCTCCTATGGGCGGAATCAAAAACGCCCGAAAGTTCGCCAGAGAAAAGAACAGACGGCGGGGACAGTAATCGAGGCCCCCGATACGTCCGGAACCTTGCCGGAAAAAGAGCATCTCGTACGAGGCGCTCTTTTTTTGCACTGTGTTTCCGACTTGTGTCACAACAGTGCAGCGGAACACCCGGGGCCGAAAGGATTCGTCTCGCGCAGGCTCTGCGGTCCTTGCGCCGCGTCAACGGTTACATAGCCGACATATCCTTCAGAGGAGAGCAACCTCATGACGATCACGTGGCATATGGTCACGGACTTCACGCCGCACATCGCGCTCACGACCGGCCCGTGGAACCCCCGTTCCTGGCGTTGACGAAGGCACGGGAATGCGTTCTCGCCGTTCCGGCGGTCGACATCGCGGAGGCAGTCGTCCGCATCGGCGACTGTTCCGGCGCGGACATCGACAAATTCACATCTTTCGGACTGACTTCCCTGCCCGCCGCCAAGGTAAGGCCTGGATCGACACGGATAAAACCGAGCGCCGCACGTTCCACGCCGTAGGGGACGGGGCGTTCGTCGTCGACGGGGAGACGTTCAGTCTCCGGCATCTCATGGAGGACAAGCTTCCGCCGGGGGTCCGACCCCGCGATTCGCTCACTCTTCCTGCGTTCCTCCCGGGGAGGATGGCTCCTGTTTCCCGATGCCGTTCATGTTCTCCCGGATGTACTCACGGATCCAAAGCGCCACCGAAGGGTCGCGAAGCGCCTCATCGTCCCCGAGCGTCTCGAGGACATCCCGGCTGTCGAGTGTCCATTCCCCGTCGGGAGTCGCGTACCGAAAGAGCCACCTGACGTCCGGATGCAGGACAATCATCATTCCTACAGAGGCCGGAACATCTCCGAGCGGCGGAAGATCGATGCTGTCCGTCCGGAACTCCGCGCGGACGTGTGTTCCGATACCTTTTTCCGACCGGATCTCCAATCCTCCGCCGCACAGTTCCGCGGACTGTTTGAGAAACGGAAGGCCGAGTCCTACGCGGCGGGTCGTCCTGCTCGTACAGAAGGGATCGGTGACGCGACGCAGAAACCCCGGATCCATGCCGCGTCCGTTGTCACCGATCTCGAGCACGAGGCGTCCGGCAACCTCTCCGTCCGCCAGCGAGATCCGGATTTCCGTCGCTCCCGCTCCGAGACTGTTTTCCGAAATGTCGAGAATATGCTGTGAAAGGTCTTCGAGCATCCCGCGTTCCGTCCCCTCTCCTCTATCCGATTTTCCTGCCCGATGTGATGGACTCGAGGATACCGAGGATGAGCGCATCTCGTTCCGAAGCCTCCATTCTTCCGGTATCCCCGGCTTCGAAAAGTCTCGTCTTCGCCTCTTCGAGGATATCGTCCAGGCGCAACGATTCCGAAAATATCCGGAGCGTTTCCTCCGGAATCGCATCGAACCGTCCCGTCAGTTCGCTGAAGAGCAACATGCCTCCCGTGAGCCAGTTTCTGAGCGGAACCGTGACGGACCAGGCGTCCGCGTAGAATTCTGCGAAGGCATCCGTTTCCTCGTCTCCGCTCGTATCGAGATAGCCAAGCATCAGAAAGGGAATTGCGGCTTCCGTCCGAAAGACCTCCCAGAGTGCCTTCCACGATTCGGGCGAAACTCCCTCCATCAGGAAGGCTGCTATCGCGCGCGAATGCTCCCGCGCCGGAGACGGGTCCGGATCGGAAAATGATTCCTCGAGGACTTCCGAATACCGGCCGTCTTCGATCAGACAGCGATAGAGCAATGTACGGGCGAGAGTCATGTTGTCGGGATCGTATTCGAGGATCTCCCTGCTGACGTCGATGCCCTCTGCCGCACGGCCTTCGGCGAGCAGGGAGACCACGAGTTCCTGCATGATGTCGACGAGAAGCCCGATATCGCTTCCGATTCCCTGCTGGCGCGATTCACAGTTCTCGCGGGCCCGTTCGAGAAGATCGATGCGCTCCTGGTCGGAATCGCTTGTCTTCGCCAGCAGCAAAAGTCCTTCGGGGTTATCCGGATCTTCCTCGAGCATCCGCCGCGCGAAGTGCGCCGTTTTTTCAGAACCCCGGGACGACCGGGCTTCCTCAAGAAGATGGCGCATGTCGTTTTCCGCGTCGTTCCTGCGCATCGAATCCTCCCCTTTCCGCCGCGAGTCTACTTGATCACCGAGCGTGCGTCAACGAAGGCGAAGTTTTATCTTCTTCCGGAAATATGCTAGAGTACGCGGGAACATACGACCAGGTCAGGGAGGGGATTACGGATGGCAGGGAAATGCGGACAACGGATACGACGAATATCGGGCATCGTCTTCGCGCTGTGCCTCTTTCTCGCGTGTTCGGCCGCATGGGCGGCCGGACCGACGAAACTGATCGGCGAAAGCGCGAAGGTTCTGAAGGAAATGTCGCTCCAGAAGGACGCGGGAACGATGGGAGACCTTCTTTCGAAGGCGAAGGGCGTCGTGGTCTTTCCGTCCGTCGTCAAGGCGGGACTCGTCTTCGGCGGAACGTACGGCGAAGGGCTCGTGCTGAAGCGCGACGGCTCCGGGCGCTGGTACGGGCCGAGTTTCGTGAAGATCGCCGGGGCCTCTTGGGGGCTTCAGATAGGGGCGCAGTCAATCGCACTCGTTCTCGTCATCACGAATGACCGCGGACTCGAAGGGTTCATGGGAAACAACATGAAACTCGACGGCGATCTCGCCGTCGCGGCCGGACCGGTCGGGCGCCGGGGAGAACTCGGGACAGATATCAACCTGAAGGCATCGATCTACAGCTACTCCATGACGAAGGGGCTCTTCGCCGGGATCTCGCTCGAAGGCGCGGCCGTCAACGTCGACACCACGTCGAACAACGAGTACTGGAAGACGACCATGAGCGCGAAAAACGCGCTCGCGAAACGGGCTTCGGACGCCCGCATCCGTTCCGTTACCGCCGAACTCGACCGGATCATTTCGCGCCGTTGACGGGCGCCGATGGGGTATATTCCGGGACGAGGCTTTCCATGACCCGGAGTATATCCCCATCCTCCATGGAGACGATGCCTTCCACTTTTTCCGTTACGCTTCCGGGTTCGGAACTCCGGATCGCAAGGTTCGAGACGAAGATCTTCTCGTGCGCCGTCGTCTGCACGCGCGACGGGTCGTAGAAAAGCTCCTCGAAAAGCTTCTCCCCCCTCCGGATCCCGGTGAAAACGATCGGAACATCCCTGTAGGGCTCGTATCCGTGCAGGCGGATGAGCATTTCGGCCATATCGACGATTCTCACGGGATCCCCCATATCGAGAACGAAGAGCTCTCCGCCCGTCCCGAGGGCTGCGGACTGAAGCACAAGGTTGACGGCTTCGGGGATGAGCATGAAATAGCGGCGCATCTCCGGGTGCGTCACGGTCACGGGAAGCCCTGAGGAAATCTGGTCCTCGAACTTCGGAATGACGCTTCCCCGGCTTCCGAGGACGTTTCCGAAGCGGACCGCCATAAAGGCCGTCTTCGCGTATTCTCTGCCGACCTCGTGAAGCACCATTTCCGCGACGCGCTTGCTCGCTCCCATCACGCTCGTCGGATTGACTGCCTTGTCCGTCGAAATGAGCACCATCTTTTCGGCGCCGTACCTTCCCGCCAGTCGCGCGACCGTAAGCGTTCCGCCCGCGTTGACGCGCATCGATTCCCTCGGGTTCATTTCCATCAGGGGGACATGCTTGTGCGCCGCGGCGTGAAAAACGAGCCCGGGAGCGTGAATCCGAAAGACCGATTCCATCGCCACGGGGTCGGCGACGTCGGCGATGACGGGACGGTACGGCACGCCGATGCGTTCACGCGTGAAGGTCTCGAGAAGCGCGTAGATCGACTGCTCTCCGTGTCCGAGAAGGATGAGCTCTTTCGGGGCGTACTGCGCGACCTGACGTGCTATTTCGGCGCCGATGGAGCCTCCGGCGCCCGTCACAAGGACCGTCCTGCCCCTGATGACGCCCGAGATCTCCTCCAGATCGAGCCTGACCTGTTCGCGCCCGAGGAGGTCTTCGAGCCGGACCTTCCTGAGTCTGCTGATGGAGACCTTTCCGCCGGCGATCTCGCGAAGGCTCGGAAGGACCCGGACCTCGACTCCGGTGGGAACGACGGAGTCGAAGATCTTCCTGATACGCGTTCCCGAGGCCGAGGGAATGGCTATCACGACGACGCGGACGTCTTTTTCCCGTATGATCCCGCCGATTCTGTCGACGGAACCGAGAACGGGAATTCCCGCAACCGTCTTTCCGCGTTTGTCGGGATCGTCGTCGACGTACCCGACCGGGAGAAGATCCGACACGTTGCGGTTCAGGTCTCTGGCAAGCAACGTCCCCGCCTCGCCCGCCCCGACGATGAGCGTCCGGATTCCTTCGCGGGGAGCGCGGCCGCCGGACGCGAAAAAGCGCCATGACGCGCGCACGGTCCCACAGAGGATGATTCCCGAAAGAAGCAGAATCGCGAGCGATACCCTCGGGAGCAGGAGCCCCTTCCAGAAAATCCCGACCAGAGAGAATATGAGCGCCGCGATGACGTAGAACCGGGAGAGCCGCGAATACTCCTCGACGCTCGCCTGGGGCCAGTACACGGAATAGATTCCCCCCGCGGCGAAGGAACAGCACACGATCAGGCAAAAGAGCGATGTGCTGCTGAGAAAGATTCCGATGTAGACCGAGGGGAGAAAAAGCGTGAGCCGAAGGGCGAACCCCAGATACGACGCGATGAAGCAACAGACGATATCTATCAGGACAACATTCCTGGTTCTCCGGGCCAGCCCGACCCACCAGGAGACGAAACGGACATGGAGCGTGTTCACGGGATCATCCTCCCAGCCGGTGCGCGCAAAAAGCGCGCACCCTCGAAACGGAACGTACTCCTAGAGAATGATCTTCTTCCCTCCGCCCTGCTGCGGACCGCCCATGCGATTGAGCTGCTGAAGAACGGCAGGCGAAGCGACGTCGATTTTCGGCTTCTGCGTCTGCTTCGACATAGCGTCCTGAAGCTTCTTTTCGTAGTCTTCCATGCTTTTCTTCAACGCCTGGACATCACCCTTGATCCACAGAAGAATGCTTTCGGCGACGGCGTTCACCATGTCATCCGAAGGCTCCTCCTGAATCAATCCCAGTTCCTTCAGGATCCGGTGCTCTTCCTTGATGGAGCCCATGATGTCCGCATCGGTGATGAGGCCCTTTTTATAGAGAACCCGCGTCACGATGTTAAAGCGGCTTTTCATGTTTTCGTCGCTCATGGCCAGCCCATCGAGACGGGCGAGCATCATGGAAATCAATTCGTCGAAGCTGATTTGCATCGGCATTCCGGCAACCTCCTCAGTATGGCGTGTGTCACGCGAGCCATTCTATAGCAACTCTTCCCTCCATGTCCACCGATCGCGGACATGTCTCCACTAGACGTTGAAGCGGATCTCGATCATATCGCCGTCGCGGACGACGTATTCCTTTCCCTCGAGACGAAGGACTCCTGCGTCCCGGCACGATGCAAACGAATCCTTCTGCGCAACGAAGTCGTCGTAGCGGACAACCTGCGCACGGATGAATCCCCGCGCCAGATCCGTATGAATCGCTCCGGCAGCGTCGACGGACGTTGCTCCCTCGTGGAGCGTCCAGGCTCGGACTTCGTCCTTCCCCGTAGTGAAGAAGGAAATGAGGCCGAGAAGCCCGTACGCGCTCCTGATCAGCCTGTCTCTTCCCGGTTCCCTGATTCCGAGCCCCGTCATGAATTCTTCCTGATCCTCCGGAGACAATTCCGCGATATCCATCTCCATGCGCCCGTAGACATACACGAGCCCCAATCCGCGGGCCTCGACGATGGCCCGTAAGGCCTCGCCGCCGACGACGGTTTCCGGCGTCTGCGTCTCATCGAGGTTCAGGACGACGAGCTCCGGTTTGAGCGTCAGAAACGCGAATCCGCTCAGCGACCGACGTTCCTCCCCGGTCAGGGTGACCTCGCGCAACGGCTTTTCATCCATAAGCTCGCCCTGAAGTCGTTCGAGCAGCGCAACTTCCGATTCCTCGGCGGCCTGGAGCTTCTTTTTAGCCTTCAACCGGGATATCCTGCTGTCGATGACGCCGAGATCCCTGTAGATGAGCTCCATCTCGACGATCTGCCAGTCTCTCGAAGGATCGATGCTGTTTTCGGAATGAGGAACGTCGGGATTGTCGAACGCCCTGACGACATGAACGAGCGCATCCGACTCCGCAACGAACGACAAAAACGCGTTTCCAAGTCCCGCACCCTTGCTCGCGTCCCTGCTCAGCCCTGCGAGATCGACGAACTCCACAGTGGCGGGTGTCTCCTTTTTCGGTTCGAAGACGGACACGAGATGATCGAAACGGGTGTCCGGCACCGCCACCATAGCCCTGTTCGGGTCGGTCTTCCCGCTTGCGTAGGGCTTGACCTCCGCCCCGGCCCGCGTGATCAGATTGAACACGGTGCTCTTCCCGCACAGAGGCAACCCAACGATACCACACTTCAACATGCCGTACTCCTCCTGCTCCGAAAGGTGTGCAGCCTCTTCCAGATGCATTATAATCGTTTTCATCCACGCATGAATACTTCATCGAGACGAGAGGAGAGGAACACGAATGTGCGCGATTCTTCAGACACTGCTCGAACAGGGATATGAAATCGCGCCCTCCGGAAACAAAAACACCTCGGTTTTCCCGGCCCGGACCAACGGCGGACGGCCTCTCCGATCGTGAATTCCCTTTCCTGGCTGACAGTCCCCCCGGTCCTCTCGATTCCGCTCGCCCTTCTGGCACTGTTCCTGCAGGGGACAGGAGACCGGTTTGTCTATTCCGGGGCGTCACTGCTGCTTCTCGGGTCGCTTTACCTGTTCCTGACTGCGTTCTACACGTTCTCGGCTCTTCGACAGTCGCCGTTTCCGCGTTTCCCGATCCAGCTCATCGCACAGGGAATCTTCGTGAATATCATATCCCAGCATCTTGGAACCTACCCGATCCTAGCGTGGGCCGCAAACGCCGCGACCGTGTCGGGCCTGTTGCTTCTTGCCGGGTCCCTCGTCCGGAATTCCGGGGAACCCCCTTCACAGCCCTTCGCGCGTCCCCACGACGATACAGCATCCACTGAAGACGCCATTTCGGTCGAGGATATTCCCGTTCCCTTTCTCTCGGCGTCCGAGGACGGCTCAGTCATCGCAGCCAACGAACGGATGCTGGCGCTTTTGGGAAGAGATTCCGCGGCGACGCTCGGAAAACCGGTGACCGATATGCTTCCGCTCGGAGAGAACGAGGTCTCCCTGCAGGGACGCGTCTTCCGCATGGAAAACCGGCAGGTCGGCAACGTTTTTCACTTCTCTCTTCTCGAACAGCGGGAGTCGGGTGACGTTGCGGGGAAAACGCCGGCAGCCGTTCTCGACATCGTCGATCAGGCAACATCGCTTTATACGAAGGCGTACGGAGACGTGAGAATACCCGAAGAAATCAGCAGGGCTTCACGGTATCGCCGCTGGCTTTCGTCGATCCTGATTCGCGTGGAATTTCATTCCCTGCCGGGAATGAGCTCGGATGCGACGTGGGAAAACCGCTTCATGACGGAATACTGCGGATTCATTAAGACGAACACCCGGGCAAGCGACCTGCCCTTCATCATGCCAGACAGGCAAATAGTCATCTTGCTGCCCGAAACGCCGCAACAGGGCGCGAAGGACACCTCCACGAAACTGCTTCAACTTCCGGAAGGATTGCAGAATTATGTGGAATCGAGCCCGACAAAGGCGATCATCCGGTGCGGACTGTGTTTCTACAACGGAAATACCCCGTTCTCTTTCGACCAGATGATGCAGAGGCTCTACGCTTCGCTCGCGGAAAGCGACTGAGCTCTTCTCCGCCCCTCTTCACTCCGTTGCAGGGAAGGGAACGGCGAGTGCCGCCGAAAAATACCGTCTACCCGGCGAGTCCGAGCCTTACGTCGGTTTTCAGAAAAGCCACCTGCAAAGACTGATACCACGTTCCGTTCTCGTCTTTATTCCATGACGAAGTTCGGGCGCTTCCCTCGGGAATGGCGACGATTCCTTCCACGAACCATTCGCCATTTTCGTCCTTCTGCCACATTCCGTTCGCCTCCCCTTCGGATGTCGACGTCATGGTCGTTCCGACCGAACATGCGAGTACGATACACCATGGGAGGCAATTCGTCAACTTATGTTTATGACTAAGACAACCAATAAACTATAATTTATTTATCTCCTCGAGCAACAGTGGTATCCTGACTTGCGACGGAAGCGGCCCGCGATCTCCGATGAGGTTCATGAGAATCCTGGCGGATGCCGTACCGACTTCGAAGGCCGGCCAGCGAAGGATGAAATCGCATTCCCCGGGGGAGTTCGCGGGGCGGATGACGGGGACGTTCCCGCCAGTTCCGGCCGGGGCACCATCGAGAATAATCGCTTTCGAGTTCGGGCACCCTGCGGAAAGCACCCTCGACAGGCCGGGCATCAGAGGTTCGACCCCCGCCAGATAGGCCGGTTCGCCGCCGAATCGGGCCGTGAGCATCTCGACTGTTTCCTCGAACGCCGGGACAACACAGGGTCCTTCGGAGACACAGTCTCCGACCGTCACTCTCCGGATTGCACCGTCGGCGAAAATCGCCGCATCCGGAGCCGCACCGAACCAGAGAATCCCGTCCGCGCGCCGCGACGAGATTTCGCGGACAACCCTGGCGGCCTGGTTTTCCTCCGCTGCTTCCTTGAGAAGGACGTCCACGCCCTGTCGCTCGAGAACCCGGAGCACGCCACAGAGAACGCCGCCGATCCAGGGAGAATCCAATCGCCTGACGACGATCGCGACCATATCGCTCCTCTTCGAGGAAAGTCCCCGGGCTACCGCGTCGGGATGGTACCCGAGCACCTTGGCAGCCTTCCAGACCTTCTCCCGGGTCGCCGCCGAAATCCGGTGATCGCCCTTCAGCGCGCGGCTCACTGTGGCCTTGTTCACTCCGGCGAGCCGCGCGACATCGTCCATTCGCGGCAGATGCCCCGCCGACGACGTCTCAGACATCGAAGCAACTCCCTCCGATGAACTCCCTGATGATGGAATTGTTCGGGATCGCCTCGGACGGGATCATCGGCACAAACTTGAGCATGCCGAGAAGGCGGCGGGCCTCGCCGTAGACCGGGGATCTTTCCGGAACCCTATTCAGGACCGGCAGGGCATAGCTCTTCAGGACTGCCAGTTCATAGGGAATCGACGAGTTGAACATCGCGTCCGCCCGCTTCTGGTAGGGAAAGATGTATTCCATCGCACCCCTGATGACCTTCGGCCAGAGCGCGAGCGTCGTTTCCGCCGAATGCCCCCGGCTTCTCGCATCCCGGACGAGACGCCGCAGAAGGCGGTTGTCGGTCGTGCTCGTTCGATTGTGCCAGTCGAGACAGATCCCGGTGAGCGGCGACACAAAGACGCCATAGCGCGCTTCGTCGGGAATCGGTGCGGTGATCGCATCGTTGAGTCCGTGGATTCCTTCGATGATCAGGATATCCCGCGCCCCCAGACGAAGTTTCGATCCAGTCTTCCTGCACCCCTCGCGGAAATCGAACACCGGAAGCGAGACCTCGTCGCCCGCGACGAGCTTTCTGAGCTGTTCGTCGAGAAGCGGCAGATCCAGCGCCTCGAGGATCTCGAAATCGAAGTTGCCGTCCGCGTCGCGGGGGGTCCGGTCCCTGTCGAGGAAATAATTGTCGAGCGAAACGACGACGGGATTCTTCCCGCACACCTGGAGCTGGATCTTCAGACGCTCCGCAAACGTCGTCTTGCCCGACCCCGACGGTCCCGCGATCGCAACGACCTTGACGCTCTCCCGTTTCGCGATATCCTCGGCGATGCCCGCAAGCTTCTGGGCATGAAGCGCCTCCGATATCAGGATGAGTTCGTTCCCCTTGCCGTCGGCGACCATTCTGTGAAGGCTGTCCATCGTCCCCACGCCGAGGACATTGAGCCATCGCGCGTAATCGAGGAAGACCTCCGAGAGCTTTCGGGACGCCTGGAAGGGAGGCAAGCCGTCCGGATACCCGACGGTAGGAAACCTGAGCACCATGCCCGGAGAAAACGGCGCGAGATCGTATGAACCGAGGTACCCCGTGGAAGGCGCTAACGGGGCGTAATAGAAACCATACCGGTCGCCGCACTTGTACAGTTCGACGGGATCCTCGCCCGCCCACGCGAAGAGTCTCGCACCTTCCGGACTCCCCTGACGTTCGAAGATGCGCTTCGCCTTGTCGAGCGGCACGACCCGGCGCGTTATCGGAAGGTCCTGACGGATCAGCTCGTCCATGGTGGCTTTGATCGCACGGATGTCTTCCTCCGAAATGGTCCCCCTCGGAAATTCCCAGTAGTATCCTTCGCTGATGGAGTGGCGGACGATCACATCCCTGCTGAGTGCGCGGCTGCACGCAATGACCAGCAGGAAACTCAGCGAGCGGCGATAGACCTCCATTCCTTCGAAGGAACTCGTGTCGACGAAGGTCACCTCCGCATCCTCGTCGAGAACCCAGTCGAGGGAACGAAGATACCCGTTCACGCGCCACGCGACGATCCCGGCTCCGGAGCGGGCGACGGTCCGGCACGGTTCGCATTCTGCCAGCACCGATTTCCCGGCCATCGGAACTTCGCTGCAGAGATATGGTCCATCGGTAACACGTATCGTGATCGACATCTTTCCCCGCCTCCTTTCGATATTCGTTCCACGCATTCACTTTACTACAGCCCGAAAGTTTTCGCATTGGGTTTTCTTGCCTGAAGAGCCCGGATGTTCTATGCTGCTCTGTGCCGAAACGCAGAAAGCCGGAAAGGAATGAACGCCGAATGGAATCGACACGCGGAACACCGCTGAAAGTCTACGAACGAGTCGCGGAAGACCTCAAGACCATGATCGCCTCCGGGGAGCTTTCTCCCGGAACGCCGCTCCCCGCGGAACGCCAGCTTATCGACCGTTTTTCGATCAGCAGGACGACTCTCCGCCAGGCATACAGAATTCTCGAAAACGTCGGTCTCATCGAGTGCCTTCCGGGAAAGGGGCGATTCGTGCGCAAGTCCAGAATCGACCGCACGTCGTCAGGCGGCGTCCCGCTTCAGGACGAGTCGATCCTCGAACTCGTCGAGGCGCGCATGATCTTCGAACCCGCCATCGCCGCCGAAGCCGCAAAGCATGCATCCCCGTCGGACCTGACGAAAATCCGCCGGATCCTCACGAAGACGAGCAAGGACGTCGAATCGCTCGCGCACCGCGCGGAATGCGACTACGACTTTCACCTTCTCATGGCCGAAGCCACCCATAACTTCATCTTCGTCAACATTATGAAGATGATGTTCAATCTCGTGATGGTGACGCACGAACGCATCTACGGCCTGCTCGCCGACAAGGAGATCTTCCTCCGGGAGCACGACGCCATCTATAACGCGGTTCTCGGGCGCGACATCAGGAAGGCGTCGAAACTCATGACCGATCACGTCTGGCGCGTTTACCGAACCCTGCAGGACGGAATCGCGCTCGAAGGAATCCGGTCGTCCGACATGACGGCGGAGGCACCGAGAGAGCAATGAGCGTGATGAGGACGGGCGGGCCGATCATGTGGGTCATCGCTGCGCTGTCGGTCGTCGGGCTCGCGGTGATTCTCGAACGTCTCCTGTTCTTCCGCCGGGCGTCGACGGATCCGGAATCCCTCGAAAAGGCCCTTGGAGAGGCGCTCTATTCCCTCGACAGGGATCGCGCGTCCAGCGTCGCCAGGTCGGGCGAGTCGTCGCTCCACCGTCTCTTCCGGGCAGGAGTCGGTCATTTCGGCATCGAAACGGAAGCGATGCGGATTCTCATGGAACAGCAGGTCCGCCGCGAAGTCTAT